>CAUUHH010000005.1:0-38332 GCA_963544995.1 uncultured Alphaproteobacteria bacterium
ATGTAAGGCTTGTCCAAGAGGAACCTATAGTGCACATTCTATATCAGAAAAGTGCTTTCCATGCGGAGTAACCGAGCTTTCTAATTCATCTAAAACAGGTTGTATTCCATGCCCTAGTGGTAAACATTGTCAAGAGTGGTATGTTTTGGAAGATTTAATAGCAAATTCTACTTTAGTACATGATGGTAATGCTAATTCAAAATCTATATCTCCAGGTTCATATATAGCATTACTTGCAGGTGGAGCCGGTGGCCATGGTGGTAAAGGTGGAAGATCGGCCTGTTGGGAAAATGGAAATCATGGTGGTAAGGGAGAGGTTATAAGAAAAATTATCAGAATAGAAAATACTACTACCTTTACAGCAAGTGTTGGCTCTATGGGTGCTGATCACAGAAATGATAGTGGAACTAATCATGTACAAGGAACTGAAGGTGGTAGAGGTGGAACCTCTCGATTAAATATATCAGGACTTGGCTCATGGAGTGCCGAGGGTGGATATGGTGGCCCAGGAGGTAGAGGAGGTCATGGTAGTTGTGGAAGCAGACCAAATGGAGATAACTACGGAAATGGTGAAGGGCCATGGGATACTGGTGGTTATATAAAGATTTATAAATACAATGGCAGTTTATAAAATATTACCTTCCATAACCATCATATAATTGTGATGTGCTAGGCTGTATCTCTGCTTTTGCAATTTGTTTTGATGCGTCTGCAAGGTAATCTGCAAAATACATTACCATAAGAGGTAATTTTTGCCGCGAAATACCAGATATAGAAATAACAAAGAGTTGCTTAGTCTTTGAATCTAACTCAGTACTTATGGTAACAAGAGGGTTTAAGGATAATATAGTAGAAAAAGTTTTATAAAATTTTGTTGTATCACCAAAACATTTTGCCAAATTTTTATACATATTTCCAGCATCATCTATACTATATAAACCATTATGTGTACCTATACCTAGTTCTATAGTTTTGCTATTATAAGCAATAACAGGAAGTTTCATAGAATACCTAGATTGTTCACCACAACCAAACTTTAGAGGAGGTACTTCTCTAATTTGAAATAAATTTTGTAAATCATTTACACCATCATCTTCTATCACAGGTGGTTGCATTTCTATTGGTAATAACTCATATGGTTTACATCCAAGTGCCTTGGATATTTTATCAAGCCAATAAAATGAAACATTTAATCTATTAGCTTCTAACGAATTTATTTGTTGAATAGAGGTAGGAGGATCAATCATTGCTGCCAGCTCCGCTGTCGATAACCCTTTTTTTACTCTGATTTCTTTTATCCTATTGGAACTACCTTGGTATACTCTTTTCATTTAAACCTCTATTTATATCGATTTTTACAAAGACAAATCAAGAAAATCAGATAACCCACAACTAGCTACAGCAGAGGTAAATTTTAACCTTTATAAATGTAAATCAAGAAAAGATTGATAAAAATTACACAAACAACTTTTCTTTTGCTTCATGCTCTTCTTGTGCCTCTACCGTCATGGTAGCAATAGGTTTTGCCTCTAATCGTTTAAGGCCTATCGGATCCCCCGTTACCTCACAATAACCAAACGAACCATCATCTATCCTTTTAAGGGCAGCATCTATCTTAAGCATTACTTTGGCTTCTCTATCCCTAACCCTTAACTCCAATTGCTTCAGAGCCTCATCATTTGCCTTATCAACATCATCACCAGCAACGCTATAAACACCTTCTGTCTCAGCAATCAAAGACTTCATTGTATCATTACTACCAGCAATAAGCTCGTCTTTCCAATCAAGTAATTTTTTTCTGAAATAAGCAAGCTGAAGAGGAGACATATACTCCTCTTCCTCACTTGGTTTATAATTTTCTGGAATATTTATCTGAGATAAATCGATACTATTCATAATAAATTTCCTCCCAAATAAAATAAAAAATTTTATTATATATTAGAATTTATAAAATCTATTAATGCAGTTTTGGACATAGAACCACTATGTTGCGCAATTGCATTACCATTTTTAAATAATATAATGGTTGGAATACCAGTAATACCATATTTTGATGGAGTAATCCTACCTTCATCAACATTTAACTTACAAAAGTTAACTTTATCACTCATTTCGTTTGAAACTTCCTCCACTATTGGAAGAAATTGTCTGCATGGACCACACCACTGCGCCCAAAAATCAACTAAAGTAACCTTATCAGATTTTAATACTATTTCTTCGAAATTGGTGTCATTTACGGATGTGAAAGCCATGTTTTTTCTCCTTGTTAATTTTGTTTTATGAAATAAAATATAAACAAATTTTTTTTATATTTCAAGGTTTCATATGAAAAAAATAAAAAAAGAGCTTTTTCCAATTTTTAACAACAATCCAAATTTGATATATCTGGATAATGCTGCAACTACACAAAAACCACAAATAGTACTAGATACTATGAATTATTTTTATACCAATATTAATTCTAATATACACAGGGGGCTGTACGAAATATCTGAAAAAGCAAATATTTTATATGATAAGACAAGAAACAATATTGCAAAATTTATAAACGCAAAAAGAAAAGATGAAATAATTTTCACATCTGGTAGTACAGACAGTTTAAATTTATTAGCAAACACAATATCCATTTCAAATATTTTAAATAAAGACGATGAAATATTTTTAAATGAAACGGAACATCATTCAAATTTTTTGCCTTGGTATAACATGCAATTTAAAAATAATATAAAAATAAAATATATACCGATAGATAACAATGGTAACCTAGATTACAATTGGATCGAAAAGAATATCTCTAATAAAACAAAAATAATTACTATTACAGGAATGTCAAATGTTCTTGGAACAAAAACAGATATAAAAAAAATAACAAATATTGCCCATAAGTATAATACAGTAGTAGTAATAGACGCATCACAATTAATTGCTCATAATAAAATAGACGTAATAGATGATGATATAGATTTTCTTACATTTTCTTCACATAAACTTTATGGTCCAACAGGTGTTGGCGTTTTATACGGCAAATATGACCTTTTGTTAAAATTATCACCATATAAATTAGGTGGAGATATGGTTAACAGTGTATCAATCGGTAATGTTAAATATAGCCTACCTCCAACTAGATTTGAGGCTGGCACCCAACCAATAGCAGAGGTAATAGGCCTATCTTCAGCAATAGATTTCATAAATGAAATAGGATTTGATTATATAGAAAAATATGAAAAAGATTTAACAAAATATGCAATAAACGAACTTAAAAAAATAAAGGAAGTTAAAATAATAAGCGATATAAATAGTAATTCTATTATCAGTTTTATAGTTCAGGGTATTTCATCATTTGATATAGGAATGATGCTGGGTGCAAAAAATATTTGCGTTAGGGTTGGAAAACATTGTGCCGAACCATTACATAATAAGTTAAATATAGAAAATAGTATAAGGATATCTATCGGAATTTATAACGATAAAAAAGATATAGATATTTTTACAGCAGAATTGAAAAAAATAATAATAATTTTAAAATAACAAAAATGGATTTTGATTTTTTAAATAATATAAATATTTCTGATGATGATTTACCAGAAATAGAGGATAAAGAGATAAAAAAAGGCACACCATTAAAAGATGGTGACATACCTTTATCAAATAAAGATATTATAATAGATGCAATAAAATTAATATTCGATCCAGAAATTCAAGTTGATATTTATAACCTAGGATTAATTTATAATATAGATTTACAAAAAAATGGAGATGTAAATATTACTATGACATTAACATCTCCTACCTGTCCTATGGCTGATGAAATTCCTATATGGGTTGCAGACAGCGTCACATCACTGGATGGAGTAGGTGTCGTTACAATAAATTTGGTATGGGACCCTGCATGGGATCTATCAAGACTTAGTGAAGATGCAAAATTCCAACTTGAAATAAACGATTTAGACCTAGATTCAATAAGTGATATAGTAAGATTTTAATATTTATACATCAGATTTATTTTTTACTTTGCCATAAATATTATTAAATTCATTTATTAACATTTTTATTTCATTACTTAAATTATTCATGTAACCAGCAACCTTTGTAATACTGGATATAGAATTTTCTGATAAAAATTCCATTTCTGATTTTTTATCATTAACAAACTTTGCAAATTGACTATCTATATTATTCAAAGTGTTTAAAACAGCTGCCGATTTATCATTTATCGAATTTATACCCATATCCACATTTTTACTTGTTGTCATAACAACATTATCCATAGTTTTTACATTATTTATTATCTCTGGAATCTTTTTCGAGGCAGTAGCCATATTCATGGAAATATTATTTAATAAATCTTTCGTATTATTGGTTGTATTATTAAGATTTAATGTTTCCTGCCTGATAGTATTAAATAATAATTTTAATTCACCAGTTATTTTATCAGTATCATTTTTTAACACATTACTTTTATTATAAAATTCATTGTAAGTTGAAATATTCTTTTCAATACTATCATTTAATAATTTTGTTGATTGAGAGGTTTTTTGTAGCATATTTTCATTAATATTATTAAATTTTGAATTAAGATTATTTATTATTTCATTTACCACATTTGCAGTAACAGACATTTGTTTATTTATATCAGATATTTTATTAATTAATTCATTTGAAATAGTTATCAGCATTTTTTCTTCTGTTTTTATAGACATTTCACCAAGTCTGCCATTTAAAGATACAGATTTTGCAACTGATGTTAAATCATCTATCTTACTATCCAATCTATTTTTAACCTCATCTACCACCTTAACAATTATTTTTGCCTGATTATCTAAGTTGGTATTGGAAGTATTTATCACAGAATTTATTTCATTTGCATTATTTTTTATTAATGATGAGGTATTTGCTATCTCATTTGCAGACAATTTAATTACACTAACCGATGAATTTGCAACATCCTGTATTTCAGTTATGGATGATGTTAGTTTATCGCGTTCTAATACCAAATTATTTGTTATATTTTGAATACTGTCCATTATTTCTTTTGAATTTTTTATTACTGCATCTTTTTCATTGCTTATATCTAATAATACAGATTTAAAATTATTTATTATATTATTCGTTATTCCATCCATGCCTTTATCTACATCGATAAATTTTGCTTGTACTGTTTCTATTACTGACATAATACCGGATGAATATTTTTCAATATTTTCTACTTGTTCTCTTATCCCCATCATAAGGGCATCTGACAATTCTTTAAATTTAAATGCTGCACTTTCCGTAATATGTTTATTTTCTTTGGATATATTTTCTATACTGTTAATATTTTTATTAAATTCTGATATAATATTATTTATCCTTTCCGCAGATATTGCTGATTTATTAAGAACTTCACTCATATTTACAGAAATATTGGATAATATGTTATTAACTTTCATATCAACAACATTTACAGAATTTATAAAACTTTCTCCTATTTTGTTAAAGGTATCATTTGTTATATTTACTGCGTTAAGTGCATTATTTGTTGAATTGGTAATATGATCCATATTGCTATCTATCATCAAAGACATATTTTCTATAACTTTCGATGTAGTTGAAATTAAAGATTCTAATTTTTTTGTTTCATTAAATAAATGCTCTGTAATATTATCTGTTTTTTCCTCTGCACTATTTGTCGTATCCAGTAATAATGTAATATTTGATGAGATTAAATTAAGTATATCTTTTGCTTTATTATCTATCTTTTCATAGGAATTGCTAAGATTGGTATTAATATCTTTTATACTTTCTTCATGTTCTTTCATAAATTGCATAGAAGTTTTAATTTTAATTTCTACATTATCATGTATGTCATTTATTTTATCGGAATATTCTATCAATTTATCTATTGTTTTTTTTAGTTCATCTGTCTCAGTCGTTATTTTTTTTGTTATAACATTTGTAATAACAGAGGTATCTCCATGTGGATCAATAATACTTTGTAAAAATGGATAAATTACTTTATGTTCATAATTAGAATTTATTGTCCTATCAATATACAAAACAATCATCCAAATAAATGCAATTGGAATAACAATTCCAGATAAAAATCCACCAAATTCATGTGGCATCATTTTAAATAACGAAGTCCAATTATAAACAGTATTATTTGAATAATATGCAATAATTCCAGTCCATATTAAACTTAAAATTCCTGCAAATAAATAAAGATACACTGGATTAAATTTTCTAAATCCATACATTTTATTAAATTTTTCATAATCTGAACTTAAATCTTTTATATTATTACCGGTATTGCTAGGTGAAATTGTAAGTTCCATTAAATCTGCGTCTTTATCCATTTTTCTGTTGCCCTTATATCTTATACAGTCTATCATATCTGAAGGGTAAAGACAAATAATTAATAAATACAGTAAATGAAAAATATACTTTTTTTATTATCATTTATGTTTATCAACTGCATAAATATTGTATATGCAAACGATAACATAGATTACGACAAACCATTCGATGAAATAAAAAATAATATTTCAGATTTTTCTGCAAGACACAGTTTGATGCCAGAAAATATGGAAAAGGAAGCTGCAGATAACAAAAGACAAAAATACATACAAAATAATACAAATGTAATTAAATCAGATACAGGTATAAAAGAAAGTAAACAACAAAAGTCATTGGACACTATTAAACTAAAGAAACCAATTAAAAAAGATTTTATAAATTCGTCTACAAAAATTAAATTTTTAGATCCAGATTTAATAAACGAAACATATAGAAATAAAAATAAGGAAAACAATGAATTATTAAAAGAATATAATGATATAAAAAAACAAATTAAAAACTTAAGATCATCTAAAATTATAAAACCTACCTCTGAAAAGAAAAAAGAAATTCCAGTAAAGAAACCACAAAAAAAAATAAATAAGCCAAATGTTCCAGTAAAATCACAAATTATTTATAGTAATACAGCAAATAATATCGCAAAATTGCAAATAGCATCTTACAAAGATGAAGCCAGTACATATAAAGGAATAAAAATATTAAAAGGTTTATATGACAAAAATAACAGATTCGATACAGTGGTAAATTATGAAAATATAAAAGGCAAAGGTTGGTATTACAGAGTATATTTTACAGGTGACAAAGATAGATTAATTGACTTATGCGACGATATAAAAAGAAATGGTGATTGGTGTAATTTAAAAGAGTAAATGCTACTTGTAAAAAATTTCTATTTATGCTATTTTCAAAAATCATAAGTAAAACGGAGTGATGTTATGGATATAATAAAAATTGCTACTAAACCTTTTATGGATCAAAAACCTGGAACTGGTGGACTTCGTAAACAATCAACAATTTTTACACAAAAAAATTATATAGAAAATTTTGTTCAATCCGTAATCACAGTAAAAAAAAATAAAAAACAACCTTTAAATTCTTGGGTTCTTGGTGGCG
The DNA here is from genome assembly GCA_963544995.1 of uncultured Alphaproteobacteria bacterium. GTDB lineage: Bacteria > Pseudomonadota > Alphaproteobacteria > Rs-D84 > CACZYB01 > CACZYB01. Next base: position 7,450 of record CAUUHH010000005.1, read on the forward strand.
ATGGAAGATATCCTGGTATGCGTGTTGTGCCAGCTATTATAAAAATATTATTAGCAAATGGTGTTAAAAAGATTTTTTTAATAAAAGGTTTAATTTCTCCAACCCCTGCTATTTCTAATATTATAAGAAAATATAATGCAGATGGTGGATTTATACTTTCTGCATCACATAATCCAGGTGGTATTAACGGAGATTTTGGTATAAAAGTAGAAGAAGCCAATGGTGGTGGTTCCCCAGAAAGTATAACCAATGCAATATATGATGAAACAAAAATTATTACCGAATATTTAAGTTTGGATAATATAAATGATGAAGAAGTATTAAATTTACCAAATATAGAATATGTTGATCCAATAAAAGATTATGCAGATTTAATGGAAAATATGTTTGATTTTCCTGCTATAAAAAACTGGTTTAATGATGGTCATACCTTCAGATTTAACGCTCTTAATGCATCAACCGGCCCAACAGCAATTGAAATTTTTGTAAATAGACTTGGGGCAAAAAAAGAATGGATTTTAAATGCTATACCAATGGAAGATTTTGGTGGTATCCATCCAGAACCTAATCCTACATATGCAAAAGAATTTTACGATTCTATGATGAACGGTCTTGCCGAATTTGGATGTGCATGTGATGGTGACGGTGATAGAAATATGATTCTTGGGGATGGTTTTTATGTAATCCCTGCTGATTGTTTAGCAATAATGACAAAATATCATAAATTAATTCCATATTACAAAAATGGATTGAACGGTGTTGCAAGGTCCACTCCGACATCCAGTAGTGTTGACAAGGTTGCAAAGAATATGGGAATAAATATATATACAACACCTGTCGGCTGGAAATTTTTTGCAAATTTACTTGATGCAAATAAGATAGGCCTATGCGGTGAAGAGAGCTTTGGTCAAGGCGGCGATTATATAAGGGAAAAAGATGGAATTTTTGCAATATTATTCTGGCTTAATATCCTTGCAAAAACCGGAAAAACAATAAAGGAATTAGTGAACGAAATGTGGAATGAAAACGGAAGAGTTTTCTATTCTCAATACAGTTACGAGGGTGTAGATAAAGATATCGCAACTAAATTATTCGAAGATATGAAACAAGTTAATATAGATAATAACAAATATGGAAATTTTGAAATAAAGAAAAAAGAAATCTTTAACTATATCGATCCTGTATCAAATGAAGAGTCAAAAAATCAAGGAATTCATATTTTTACAAAGGATAATATTCGTATATTTTTCAGGCTTTCAGGGACTGGCACAGTTGGTGCTACTTTAAGGCTTTATATAGAAAAATATGAAACAGACAAAAATAAATTTAATTTATCGGCAATGGAATATTTAAAAGACGTATATAAACTTGTTGAGGATATTTTAGAATTAAAACAAAGATTTGGTGATATAAAACCAACAGCAATAAATTAAACTGGAAAATTATATGTTTGAAACATTATCAAAAAAAATACTATCAGCAATAGATAGTATTAGAGGTAAATCTATAATTACAGAAAAAGATATTGATGCAGCAATGCGGGAAATAAAAATTGCTTTGCTAGAAGCAGATGTTTCCCTAAAAGTAATAAAAGATTTACTTAGCACAATAAAAGAAAAAGCAATAAATCAACAAGTATTAAAGGGTATTTCTGCTGCAGATCAAATAGTAAAAATTGTAAATGATGAACTAATTACTATGCTTGGTTCTGAAAATAATGGCCTTAACATTGATAAAGCACCATTTATTATACTAATGGCTGGATTAAATGGCAGTGGTAAAACAACAACATCTGCAAAATTGGCGAAATTTATAACAAATAAATATTCAAAAACAGTCTTACTTGCCTCCACCGATATTTACAGAGCTCAAGCAAGACAGCAACTAGAATTATGGGGAAAAAGGTTAAATATAGATACATTACCAATAATTGAAAATGAAACACCAATCGATATTACAAAAAGAACTTTATCCACTGGTAAAAATTACGATGTAATAATAATTGATACTGCTGGTCGTGTCCATATTGATGAAAGTATGATGGACGAAATAAAAAATATAAAAACAATTGCCACTCCATCAGAAATTTTAATGTGTGTTGATGCTTTATTGGGCCAAGATGCAATAAATGTTGCAACAGAATTTAATAATGCATTAAATTTAACCGGTATAATAATGACCAGAATGGATGGTGATGCTAGGGGTGGCAGTGCGCTATCCATGAAATCAGCAACTGGTGTTCCAATAAAATTTATGGGAACCGGAGAAACTGTCGATGATTTAGAATTATTTCATCCAGAAAGAATAGCAAGCCGTATTTTAGGAATGGGTGATATAGTATCTTTGGTTGAAAAAGCAAAAGATAAAATTGATGAGGATGAAGCATCAAAACTAGCTGAAAGAATAATGGCTGGAAAATTTACATTCGAAGATATGTTATCTCAATTTAAACAAATGAAAAAACTTGGTAATTTAGGTTCCATAATGAAATTTTTACCGATGATTGGGGGGCTTACAGAAAAATTAAATTCTATGGGTATGAACGATGAAACAATAAAAAAACAGGAGGCAATAATATTATCCATGACCCCAAAAGAACGAAAAAATCCAGAAATCTTGCTTATGGGACGAAAAAAAAGGATTGCAAAAGGATCTGGCGTGTCACTTAGTGATGTTGAAAAATTAATAAAGCAATTTAATAAAACAAAGTCAGTAATGGAACAAATGAATAAAATGGGTGGATTAAAAGGCCTAATGCAAATGGCAAAACAAATGCAATCAAACAATGGATTTGGAAACATACCTGATTTAAGTAAACTAGGTTTTTAAATAAAAGTATAAATATTTTTTACGAAAAATTTCTTGAAAAATATAAAAATATTTATATGATTAGAAAATATTTGATCTACCTATGCAGATGTGGCGGAACAGGTAGACGCAAGGGACTTAAAATCCCTCGGGTATTTAAACACCCGTGCCGGTTCAATTCCGGCCATCTGCACCATTCATTTAACTCTATAAGGGGAGGGTGGAGTTGAATAGATTATTTCATCATATTTTTGTTTACTTTATTTTAAGTATTTGTTTTTTTGCTTATGATTCGTTTGCTGCAAGAAATAATTTATATGTGATATCAAATCTAAGTGTCAGTGCAGATGCATCATCATCCAGTGAAGCAAAAACACTTGCTATAAATAATGCAAAAATAAAGGCTTTTAACACTTTTATAAAAAGGGTAGTTCCAAAACAAAATGTATATGATGTTAAAATTCCAACTGCCGATGAGCTAGAAAAATTTATTTATTCTATTAATATAGAAAGTGAAAAAACTTCTGAAACATCATACGAAGGAATTGTTAACATCGTAATAAATTCAAAAACAATAAGTAACTATTTAACCAGTAATGCTGTAGAATATATTAAAGTTAATATCCCTCCATCTATTGTTGTATTTAAAAATGGAAATATCTGCGAATTTCATGATGGTGAAGAATATACAAATCCAAATGATGAAAGTGGATATAAATTTACATTTGCCGATACAGATGAATTGGATTCATTAAATTGTCCTAATTACAGCTGCTATACTGCTTTGATGTTGAAAAATAATGTAGATACAGTTATGACAGTTGAAACAAAACCTGTAACAGTTGAAAAATATAAATTTATCTTAAAAGATAAATTGTTTGATTCCGAATATGAGGTCGTGTTACCAGTTGAAAATTGTTCATCATCTTTGATACCTCACATTGCTGAGGCATTTAAAACAGCAATGCTAAAACAAAGTAATACTAATAAGGAAACATTTATTGTAGCATCCATTTATTCCATAACAGATTATTTAAATTTTAAAAATAAATTGGAAAATTTAAATGTTATAAGGGATATTTCTTTATCTGCATTAAATTATCATAAGGCTCAATTCAAAGTAAAATATAACTATAATATAGATTCTCTTATTTCTGCTATAGAAAGTATTGGCCTGTCAGTTAGAAATAAAAGGGATTATCTATTAATAAGAAGATAACTTATTAGTTTAAAATATTTTTTATTTCTTCGAATTTTATAACACCTTCACGAATATATTTAACCTTACTTTCTGACATGTCTATTATAGTTGATGAAATATTGTCAGTACATTTTTCTTCTTTTAAAATAGTTATATCTTTCCCAAATATTTTTTCTGCCTCCTGTGCATTTATTGCAGGTAGAAAACCACTTTTATTACAACTGGTCGAAACTATTGGATAGTTTATAGATGAAATTATATCTAATAAAACTTTATTATTTGGAATTCTAATTCCTATTTTATTATCATTGATTACATAGTTTGATAATGATGTTCCAGGTTTTACTTTTAATATAATACTTAATGGGCCAGGCATAAATTGTTCTATTAAAAAAGTTACTTTTTCATCCAAATATGCAAAATTTTCCACCTGCCTTATATTGGCAAAATTTAATAATAAAGATTTATTTTTATCCCTTTCTTTTAATGAATAGATTCTTTCTATCGCCATATTATTTGATGCAATACATCCTATTCCAAAAACAGTATCTGTCGGAAAAATAACAACTTCTCCATTTTTGAATTTTGTTTTAATTAAATCTATATTTTTAACATTTGCCCCTAATATCATAACTTTATTCCTTGAATAGATAGCTAATTACTGTATAATCCAAACAAAAATAAATGAAAATCAGTAATTGGCAAATTCCATGAAAATATTACACATAATAGATACAGATTATTTTAAAAGCCACAGTAAAATTATCCTAGAACTAATTTTGGCATTTAATAAATTCAATATAAAACAAAAAATTTATACATCAAAAACTACTGATTTGCCAATATTTTCAAATAATATTGAGGTTGTTTATTGGGATTCCATAAAAATTTTTGATATATTTAAAACTAAAATAAAAACTATGATGCTTTATTCATCTTTTAAACCAGAAATTACAATCAAATGGGGACCTTATGCCAGAAAACTAGCTCCTAATTATGGTATTCAGATGTCTTATTCTGATGAAATTGAAAAGATCAGTTCTTTTAATAGAAATGATTATATAATCAGTACATCAGAAAAAATTATAAATCTATTTAAAGCTAATGGCTTCAGTGGAATGAAATCAATATATCTACCAAACTTTGCTTATAATTATAATAAAGATATCAAATTAACAAAAAAGGAGTTGTTTATTCCTGATAGGGCAAATATCGCATATATTGCCTCAGCATTTAGAAAGGATATAGGATTCGAAACTTTATTCAGTAATTTATCAGTTGTTGAAAATAAATACTTTATCATTGCTGGATATGGAAAAACTAGCAATAGAGAATATATTGAGGATAGGGCGCAATTTCATAATATAAAAGCCAAATCCAGATTTATAACCAATATACAAATGGCCAATGCAGCACTAGAGTTAGCAGATTTCAGTATACTACCTTTTTATGATGTTAGTATTGAAAAATATATACTTGAATCTATGTTAAGTAAAAAATTGGTAATTACTGTTAGAAACGAAATAACTGAAGAACTAATCACAGATGGCAAGACAGGTTTTTTTATCCCCAAAAGGGATGATTATCTAATAAAAAAACGATTAAAGGAAATAATAAAACTAGATGCAGCAGAAGTTCAAACTATAACGGATAACGCATATAACGAAGCATTACAATACAGTGAGGATAAAATCATCCCAAAATATATAGAGACATTCCAAAATTTGATAGATAATAAAAACAGACTACAAAATATATAATACAAAAGTATTTATTCTGCTTTATCGTTCATATACTTAAACGCCTGAACCATATATTGTTTGCCAGTCCAAATAGTAAGGACAGCCGACACAAACAGAAAACATACACCTACGATGTAAATATCAAAAGTAATATAATCCCAAACAGAATTATAAAACTGATTCGTATGGTTATTTCCAAATATTAAACATCCAATAGAAAACAACTGTGATGCAGTCTTCCATTTTGCAAGTTTTGATACAGGCATCTTAATATGAAAATTCCCTAAATACTCACGAAGACCAGATACAAAAATCTCTCTGCAAATAATAACTGATGCAAGTATAGTTTCAAAATACGAAACAAATTTTGTTTGTACCAAAACTATTAATATAGTTGCCACAAGAAGTTTATCAGCAATAGGGTCCAAAAATCTGCCTATCTCACTGGTTAAATTCATCTTACGTGACAAATATCCATCTAAATAATCTGTAACTGCCGCTAGCATAAAAATAAAACAAGCAATATAATGAGCATAAATATCTTTCTTGCTGTATAATAAAAAGAATATAACAGGTATTATAACTATCCGGATATAGGTCAAAACATTAGGCAATGCCCACAACAAATTTTTAGGATTTATTTTTTTCATTTTTCAGTCTTTCTAATAAACAAACATAATGTTAAACCTATTATAAAAATATTCAATTACAATTTTACGCATGAAACATGTCATATATTTTTTCTGCCAAAGTTTTATTTATACCATCAACCTTCATTATCTCGCTGACTGATGAATTTATTATATTTTTCACACTACCAAAATGATTAAGCAGATTCCTTTTTTTTACGACTCCTATTCCTTCTATATCATCCAATTCTGATCTGAAATGAGAATTTGATCGCTTTTTCCTGTGAGTAGTAATTGCAAATCTGTGTGCTTCATCCCTGATTCGTTGTAAAAAAAATAATATAGGATTATTTTTAGGAAGGTTTATCGGTAAATGGCCCTTTTGATACAGAGTTTCTTCTCCGGCATTCCTATTTTCACCCTTTGCTATTCCAACAATTGGAATTTCTAAATCCAAATTCCGTATAACATTATATGCAATATCCAGTTGCCCCCTACCGCCATCAACCAGTATTAAATCAGGCAAAGTTTTTTCAATCTTTGCCCTTGTATAACGTCTGGTTAATACTTCATTCATCATGGTATAATCATCACCAGCAACATTGGATTTAATATTGTATTTCCTGTAATCATTTTTTCTAAATCCTGATGTTCCCATAACTATCATTGCCCCAATTTTATCTGTACCAAAAATATGCGAATTATCAAAACAATCTATTCGCTTAGGGACCTTATTAAGTTCAAATAATTTTGCAATTTCCTCCATATATTTTTTATTGTTTTCAGATTTGCTGAACTCTCTTGATAAATGAAGCATGGCATTTTTTAAGGTTATATCTATTATCTTTTTCTTTTCACCTTTTTGTGGGGCCTCTACATTTATCCCTGTATCAAAGATATTACTAGTTGCGATATTTGTTAAAATCAGCTTAGGTACCTGATGATCTGTATAAAATTTATCAACAAACTCATTAAAAATATCTACTTCCTCAACTTCCTTATCATATTTTGGAAAAAATGAAAATTGTCCTGCAACAGAGCCATTTTTTATGCTCATAATTTCTATGGCAAAATTATTATTTTGATTTATTACCACTATAACATCAGTATCAATATTTATATTTGCAAAGGTATTTTGCTTTACCGCCTGATTTATATAACTTATTTTATCCCTATAAATTTTTGCTGTTTCATATTCTTGATTCTTGCTTGCTTCCATCATCTTGGCCGATAAATCATCAACTATATCTTTCGTGTTACCGCGAAGAAAAGATATTGCCCTACGCATATTTTCAATATATTCATTATCAGATATTTTATTAAGGCATATTCCAGAACATCTATGTATTTGATACAATATACATGGCCTGCTTCTATTTTTCATATAGGTATCTTTACAGATTCTTATTCCAAACAGATTTTGTATCAATTTTATTGTTTGGTCCAAAACATAAACAGTTGGAAATGGTCCAAATAAATTATTATTCTTATTTTTATCTCCATGAAATTTAAAAATCCTTTGCGGAAAATCTTTTGAAATTACAATATATGGATAACTTTTATTATCTGTCAGCATGATATTATATTTTGGATGTAACTGCTTTATCAAATCTTGCTCTAATAGTAACGCCTCTGTTTCTGTTTCTGTTTTTATTATTTCCATGCTTTTTGTATGAAAAATCATTTGCTGTATACGAGATGATAGACCATTTAAATCAGTATAATTTTTTATTCTATTATATAAATTTTTCGCCTTACCAACATATAAAACAATATTGTTTTCATCAAACATTCTGTAAACGCCGGGACTATTTGGTACCGTTTTATGAAATTTTTGTATTATTTGAAGACCAGTTAAATTTTTTTGCATTTTTTATTTTATTAATAACGAATTTTATGGTATAGTATAGTAAGTTGTTTAATCACAATAATAAAGAACAAATAACATAAAGGGAAAATAAAATGAAAATAAGACAAAATGATTCTGGTCGTTCTATTGTTGAAATGCTTGGTGTTTTGGCAGTTATGGGTGTTATCACTGTTATGGGTATCCAGGGATATTCCCAGGCCATTTCAAAAATTAATAAAAATAAAACAGTTGAAAGTATTACTCGTATAGCTCAGGAAGTAAGGGGTTTATTTGCATCAAGACAAAGTTATAATTCAAACGATATGTCATCAGAAGTATATGACATAGGTGGATCTTTATTGGAACCTATGGGTGTTAATATAACATCTCCATACGGTGGCAAATTTGTTGTAAAATCCGTTGGAAGCAAAGGACAAAATCCAGGATTTTATATTTCTGTAGACAATATTCCTCTTTCTGATTGTTTATACTATCAAACAATGAATTGGACAGATGTTATGACAAACAATATTTCTCAAATCAGAAATGCAGCATACTTTGGCGATTCAACACCAGGTGGAGCTGATGCATGTACAACAAATGCAGTTTCAACCATGACATTATACTATAAATAAGTTTGTAATACATAGTGAACAAAAGGTAGCATATCTAGTAGCTACCTTTTTTTATGTTATATTAATATAAAATAATAAAACTTAATTTTAATTTATTAATTCAGAAATACTTTTTAAATTATTAAAAAATTCACTTTTATATGGGAAATTGGAATTTAAAAAATCTATATATGCATCTCTTTGTATTCCAACATCAAATTTAATACAGTTTTTAAAAATTGGTGTAAAGCTATGTTCTGTATCATTAAACAATAACGATCTAATCAAAAATTCCAAATTACCATTATGCCATCTATTTATAAACGCAGTATAATTTAATAACAATCTGTCAGGTTCATGAATGAATACAGAATTTTCTATATAAAAAGTTTTTAGATTTAATTGATTGGTATCACGAAGTATTGTAAATAGTAAATCTATATTATCAGAAATATTACTATTTATATAATGTAGTTTGTATTCTTCTATCATTTTAAAATTATTTTTATAATTTCTATTTTTAATACATTTTTGAATACACTTTTGCGCATTTCTAACATATACAAAACCAAACGCCCACTGCATGCCATACCAATTACTTGTTATTGTATCTAAATTAATTGCATCTAAATCATTAATATTTGCATAATTTTCAACTTGATAAATCGCATTTATTATATCAGATGAATTATTTAAAAACATCATATCGTCCGCATCTATATGCCAAGTATTTAAATAATTATTTTTTACAGAATGAAAAAATGGTGTCAATATTGCACTTCCAACATTTTGCCATCTAAGTTCCGGAAAATATTTAACTATTTTCCTAGATTTTCGTTTTTTAGATTTTACAAAGATAAAATTATTATTAAAAAATTTACAATTTTTAATTATATTCCATTTTAAATAATTATTATCGCAAACAAAATAAACAAATGCATCCATTTTATATGCAATTTCCAGCCAATAATCGATACAGGAATACGAAGCCAAAATATCTCTGTTTACTTTTAAATAAAATATTTTCTGATCTTTATAAGGTTTAGGTTTTTTATACATTTGCCATTTATTATTTATAACGGATATATCGATAATAGGAATATTAAATAAAAATATTCTGTAAAGGCGTAAAGATTTAATATATATTTTACGAAATATTGTCATATCTATTTATTCCTTATATTTAAAATTATATTCTTCTATCCATTCAGTAAATAAAAGTGTTCCTTTGTAAAATGCAAGATTCATTGTATCAAAATCATCAAATGCATGTGAAGACAGTGATAACCATATTAAAGAATGTATTAAATCCAATTCCTTTTTTGATATAAAATCTTTAACGGAATATAAAAAGTTATCTTTTAAAAATTCAAAACCAGAACTTTCTATATTAAATGTTACAGCATTGTCATTTATATCTAAATCAAACTTTCTGATATTTGCGTTATCGAAATTTCCAATAATAGAGTAGTAAAGCTTTGCATAATCATATCTTGCATCACCATATAGTTTTGTTTTACCAAAATACCCACGTGGATCTATAAATATCACATCTTTATTTTTGCTAAACATTATATTTGTAAACTGACTATCACCATGAATGATATTGAAATTTTTAACCTGCATTAATGTTGATAAAATTGCCTCTCTAAACAAGGTCTGATTATTTAAAATATTTATACATTTTTTTGAATTAATATTAATGAATTCTTGCGAAGCAAAAATTAATGCATTTTGAACCTGTCGCAATCTCATAATTGTTTTATGATAATATTCGCTATATAAATCAAATGAATTAGAGGTAATCGCTTCAAATGAATGAAGTCTATTTATTTGAAACAGTACTTTATTTAAAACTTCATTTTTTTGATTATTATCTAAATTGCATTTAAATAAACTATTTCCAACTATATAAGACATAGTAAGTGGATTTTTATCATATATAATTGGAATAGCGTCAAATCCATAATCAGAAACTTTTTTATACCAATCAGCTTCTAATAATAGCCAAGATTTAGCACCATTTGTATTTGCAGTTTTTATAACTTTATTATCTTTTATTTTTATATTATTATACGGTCTACATTTATTTTCAAAGGATTCTATTTTATTATATGCCTCAAGTGTTCCTATATCCATAACACCATCCATAGTGAATGGAGTAATGTTTATATCAGATTCTTTTAAATAAGTTGCAAAATCACCACCATCAGGAATATTTACTAATACTGATTTATTTTTAAATATATAACAACCTGCAACCCCATTATTATTTACAGAAACATGCTGCATTTTATTATTTTTATCTAAACTCCAAGAACAAGGAAAATTTCCTATTCCTACCATGCAGCCATCAGATATATGATTTTTATTTGGAATTTTAAATGCAGCAGGAAAAATTAAATCTGACCAAACTATCATAAATTCTTCATCATCGGGAATGTATGATAATACATCTTTTATACCGGAAATATCTCCTTTCGTTTTTGGTCTAAACAATATATAATTTACACCATTTGCAAATGTAGTAAGATATTTATCCAAAACATCAAATTTATAATCAGATATAATAATAAACTCTGCACCATTAAATGTTTTAAATAAATGAAATAATACCGGAAGTCCCTTTACAGGAATCAAAGCTTTTGGTTTTAATTTTGTAAGATATCCCATGCGACTGCCAAGTCCGCCTGTCTGAACTATAATTTTCAAAATAACCTCTCGTGATAAAAGTTAAAAATATGAAAATACAAACTTAAAAGAAAATAAATAAAATACTATGAAATATCAAGAATTATCATCATTGTTATTATTTTTATTAAACTTTTGAAACTGTGATAGTGAGATAATATTATCATCATCATTTGTATTTTGAGGTTTATTATCTAAAGTAGTTTGATGGGCATCCTCTATTACTTGTAACTCATTTGAAAACAAGTCTGGATTAAATTTCAATTCAAAATGTTCCATATCATCACGAAACAATAACAACGATTTAAATGGAATAATCAGTTTTGATGGTAATCCATTAAATAATAAGGTAACCTCAAATCCATATTCATTTAACTTTAAATCTTTGTAATAATCCTTTTCTAATGCAATAGGCATACTGACAGGGTATTTTGGTTTTAAAAAATCCGGAATAACAACCCCAAAAACATTTGTCTTAAATTCAAAATAAAGGCTTCTATCATCCAATCCTTGATTTATAACTAAATCTAAAACAACCTTAACTACATTAAGTAACGAATTAGATAAAATTTTGTCATAATTTAAATAATCTTCCATCACTTTTTCTCCAATATAGTTTAATATATAGAGCAATATATAATTATTTGCAATAAAAACTCTTTAATTTTTATAGTTATTGGTATATGCTGCAAAAAACTATAGTCAGGTAGAAAAATGAAAGATTTAATTGCAGAACAAATAACATATAACACAAGAATTGCAGTAGTGCAGTGTTCCTATTCAGTAATTTTTATGGGGCAAGAATTAAATAATCAAACGATAAAATATTTTAAAACTAAATCTTTTTTAACAGAAACAGATGATATTCCTGATAAAAAACCAAGTATAAATGATAAATTATATTTATATCTATTAAATGGAGTTATAAATAATAGGGATCTGTTGGATAAGACTATATCAAAATATTTAAAATTGGATATTAGTAAAAATGATCCTCTTTTAATTGCAATAATCAGAGCAGGGTGCTTCGAAATATTGTTCAGGGATAATACACATAATAATATAATAGTTTCAGAATATACAACTATAACAAAAAGCTTTTTTAATGAAAGTAAAACAGCATTTGCAAACGCAATTTTAGATAAAATTGCAAAAGCTAGTGATGTAGCAGAAAAATATGATTCTTAAAATTGGTAATAATAAATGGATGATAGATTATTAACAACAACAGAAAAATCCGAAGATAGAATAAAAAATGAAACTATCAGGCCATTATCATTAAATGATTTTATTGGTCAAAATCAGGTGAAGGAAAATTTAAAGGTTTTTATAAAATCTGCAAAAACGTTGGGCTCTGCCATGGATCATTGTCTTCTTTATGGACCGCCAGGCCTTGGTAAAACAACACTTGCAAATATTATCGCAATAGAGTTGGGGGTTGGTTTTCGTGCAACCTCTGCTCCTATGATTACAAAAACAGGTGATTTGGCAGCAATATTAACAAATTTGCAACCAAATGATGTATTGTTTATTGATGAAATACATAGACTTTCTTCTTCAATAGAAGAAGTTTTATATTCTGCAATGGAAGATTATAAATTAGATTTGATAATAGGTGAAGGTCCAGCCGCAAGATCAGTTAGGATAGATATTGCTCCATTTACTCTTGTCGGTGCAACAACCAGAACAGGCCTTCTTTCTACTCCACTTCGTGAAAGATTCGGTATACCACTTGCTTTTTCATTTTATAACCAAGATGATCTAAAATTTATAATAAAAAGATCTGGTGAAATTTTAAATATTTCTTTAACAGATGCAGGGGCATCTGAAATTGCAAAAAGATCTCGCGGGACACCTAGGGTTGCAAACAGACTTTTAAAAAGAGTTCGTGATTTTGCAATAGTAAATGGCAAAAATATCATTGACATCGACGATGCAAAAATATCTCTTCAAAAATTGTCTGTTGATGAATTTGGTTTAGATTCTATAGACAGAAAATATTTAAATTTAATTATTGAAAATTATTCTGGCGGGCCAGTCGGGATTGAAACTTTGTCTGCTTTATTAAGTGAGGAAACTGATACAATCGAGGATGTGATAGAACCATATTTATTACAAAATGGTTTTGTAAAACGAACACCAAGGGGAAGAATTATTACTAAAAAAGCATATACTCATTTAGGACTTGAAAAATTATTTACAGAAAAGGAATAGGTTATGGAAAATATAAAAATTAATTCTGGGATTTTTAAAAATAAAAAACATTATTTTCCAGTTCATATTTGTTACAATCACACAGATGCAGGTAGAGTTGTTTATTTTGCAAACTACCTTCGTATAACAGAGGAGGCACGTGTAGCATTGTTTACAATGTTATATACAGATTCAAATTATACTATGAATGAAAATGATAAAAAAGGTGATTTTGTCGTTAAATCTTGCAGTGCAGAATATTTTAAATCTGCAACATTAAATGATGACATAATTGTCGTATCACGCTTTTCAGAAATTTCAAAGGTATATGTAATTTTATCGCAGGATATATATAAGGGTGATGAGCTACTTGTTTCTACATCATTTAAATTGGTATATGTTAATTTAGAAAATATTCCATACAGACCGTCAAGGATTCCAGAGTTCGTTTTAAATGCAATTTCGAAAGTAGCCGATTAAAATATAACAAATTTTTATTAAAATTTAATTGACTCTTATTTTTTTTGATAATAACATACTCACACTTTTATATAGATTCTAAAAATCTAATAGTAGTTTTATTAAATAAAAAGATAGAAAGTTTAAAAAAGGATTATAATATGCCAACTATAAATCAGTTAATAAAACATCCAAGAACTGATAAAATAAAAAAATCAAAGGCGCCTGCGATGCAACAAAATCCTCAAAAGAGGGGAGTTTGTACGAAGGTGTATACTACAACTCCAAAAAAACCTAATTCTGCTATGCGTAAGGTTGCTAGGGTGAAATTGGTAAACGGTTATGAGGTTACGGCTTATATTCCTGGTGTTGGACATAACTTACAGGAGCACTCGGTTGTTATGATTCGTGGTGGAAGAGTGAAAGACTTGCCTGGTGTTAGATATCATATTATTCGTGGTGTATTGGATACCCAGGGTGTTGCAAATAGGAAACAAGGTCGTTCTTTATATGGTGCAAAAAGACCTAAATAAGATTTTAAGGAGTTAGCATGTCAAGAAGAAAAAGAGCAGATAAAAGAATTATTAATCCAGATCCAAAATATGCAAGTCTTTTAGTATCTCGTTTTATGAATTATTTAATGGTTGATGGCAAAAGAACTGTTGCAAGTGGAATTATGTATGACGCGCTTGATGTAGTAAAAAATAAAACTAAAAAAGATGAGCTTGAACAATTTAATGAAATAGTTGATAGGGTAAAACCATCTCTTGAAGTTCGTTCTCGTCGTGTTGGTGGTGCTACTTATCAGGTTCCAACTGAGGTAAGACCGGTAAGGCGTGAAGCTTTAGCTATTCGTTGGATTATAGAAGCTGCAAGAAAAAGACATGAAAAAACTATGTCAGAAAGATTGTCTGCAGAATTTTTGGATATTTTATCTGGGAATGGGGCTTCGCTAAAGAAAAAGAGTGATGTTCATAAAATGGCAGAGGCTAATAAAGCTTTCTCTCATTTCAGATGGTAATTATTTTTAATTAAATTAGTAATTTATAAGGTTGACTATTATGGCAAGAACTACAGCAATAGAAAATTATAGAAATATCGGTATTATGGCTCATATTGATGCTGGTAAAACAACAACGTCCGAGCGTATTTTGTTTTATACTGGTATTACTCATAAAATTGGTGAAGTTCATGATGGTGCAGCAACTATGGATTGGATGGAGCAAGAACAAGAAAGGGGTATTACTATAACTTCCGCTGCTACTACTTGTTATTGGAAAAATCATAGAATAAATTTAATTGATACACCGGGGCACGTTGATTTTACAGTAGAGGTTGAAAGATCTCTTCGTGTTCTTGATGGTGCTGTTGCTGTATTTGAAGGCGTTGCAGGTGTCCAACCTCAGTCTGAAACTGTTTGGAGGCAAGCTGATAAGTATAAGGTTCCAAGAATTTGTTTTATAAATAAGATGGATCGTATCGGCTCTAACTATGAATATTGTGTTGGAACTATTCGTGATAGACTTGGTGCTAATGCTGTATCATTATGTTTACCTATTGGTTCAGAAGCTGATTTTAAAGGTATAGTTGACCTTGTATCTATGAAAGCTCTTGTTTGGAATTCTGAGGATATGGGAGCATCATATGAAACTTTAGAAATTCCTACTGAATTAAAAGATAAAGCTGCACTTGCTAGAACTGCTCTTCTTGATTCTGTTTTGGAATTTGATGATGATGCAATGGCGGCATATTTGGATGGTGTTGAACCAGATGTAGATGTGTTAAAAAAATGTATTCGTAAGGGAACTATTTCTATGAAAATTTTCCCTGTATTTTGTGGGTCTTCGTTTAAAAATAAGGGAGTTCAATATCTATTAGATTCTGTTATTGATTATTTACCATCTCCTGCAGATGTAGAGGCTATAAAGGGAATAAATCCTAAAACTGATAAAGAAGAAGAAAGAGCTCCAAATGACACTGCTCCTTTTTCTGCTTTAGCGTTTAAAATAATGAATGATCCTTTTGTTGGTTCTTTGACTTTTACTAGGATTTACTCTGGTAAATTAGAATCTGGTTCTTATCTTTATAATACTATAAAGGATAAAAAAGAACGTATTGGTCGTATGCTTTTGATGAATTCTAATTCTCGTGTTGAAATAAAAGAGGCTTATGCCGGTGATATTATAGCTCTTGTTGGATTAAAGGATACTACAACCGGTGATACTTTATCTGATGAATCTAAACCTATAATATTAGAGAAGATGGATTTCCCAGATCCTGTTATTGAAGTTGCGGTGGAGCCAAAAACAAAAGCTGATGTTGAAAAAATGGGGTTAGCTTTACAAAAAATGGCTACTGAAGATCCTTCATTTAAAGTTGCAACAGATCAAGAAACTGGTCAAACAATAATAAAGGGTATGGGTGAGTTGCATCTTGATATCATTGTTGATAGGATGAAAAGAGAATTTAAGGTTGATGCAAATATTGGTGCTCCGCAGGTTGCATACAGAGAAACTATTTCGAAACCTTATACAGTTGAATATACTCATAAAAAACAAACTGGTGGTTCTGGTCAATTTGCTAAGATTAAGGTTTTATTAGAACCTCTTGCAACAGGAACCGGCTTTGAGTTTGAAAGTCAAATAGTTGGTGGTAATGTTCCAAAGGAATATATTCCTGGCGTTGAAAAAGGATTTAATATAGCAAAAGAAACAGGTGTTTTAGCTGGTTATCCTTGTACTGATTTTAAGGCTACTTTGATTGATGGATCTTATCATGATGTTGATTCTTCTGTGTTGGCTTTTGAGATTGCTGCTCGTGCAGCATTTAGGGAAGGTATTCCAAATGCTGCTCCTAAAATAATGGAACCAGTTATGAAGGTTGAAATAGTTACTCCAGAGGATTATATGGGTGATATAATTGGAGATATAAATTCTCGTCGTGGTCAGGTTGGTAATATGGATTCTCAAGGTAATGCTAGAGTTATAACTGCGATGGTTCCTCTTGCTAATATGTTTGGCTACGTAAATACCTTACGTTCTATGTCTCAGGGTCGTGCTCAATATACTATGGTGTTTGATCATTATTCTGATGTTCCATCTAATGTTGCAGATGAAATAAGAGCAAAGGCTGGAGTAAAATAAAAATAAGTATTTTGTATAAAATAATATTGACTTTTAAATACGAAACTTATATGTTATGTGAACTTTTATGTTGTTTATTAAATTTTAAAAGGGTTATAAATGATAGATTCTAATATAAGAATTAGATTAAAGGCTTTTGATAGTGTGATTCTTGATGAAGCAGTACATGAAATAGTAAATACTGCTAAAAGGACTGGGGCAGAGGTTGTTGGACCTATTCCTCTACCTACAAGAATAGAAAAATTTACTGTTAACAGATCTACTCATGTTAATAAGAAGTCTCGTGAGCAGTTTGAAATAAGAACGCATAAAAGGGTATTAGATATTATAAATCCTACTCCTCAAACAGTAGATGCTTTAATGAATTTGAATCTATCTGTTGGTGTTGATGTAAAGGTAGAGTTATAAGGTGGTATGATGAGAACCGGATTAATGGCATATAAAGTTGGTATGACTCGCATTTTTGATGAAAATAATAGAGAAGTACCTGTTACAGTTTTAAAAATAGATAATTGTAAGGTGCTTGATATTAAAACAAAATCTAAAGATGGGTATGTCGCTTTACAATTGGGTTCTGGTGTAAAGAAGGAAAAGAATATTTCAAAACCATTGTTGGGTCATTTGAAAAAAACTAATTCTTTATCTCGTGATATTTGTGAGTTTAGAGTTAGTGAAGATTGTTTATTGAATGTTGGTGATGTGCTTTTGCCATCTCATTTTAAAAAAGGTCAATATGTTGATGTGCAGGGTAAAACTATCGGTCATGGATATGCTGGTGGTATGAAAAGGTGGAATTTTAGAGGACTTGAAGATTCTCACGGTGTTTCTGTTTCTCATAGGTCTATTGGATCTACAGGCCAATGTCAAGATCCAGGTCGTGTGTTTAAGGGTAAGAAAATGCCTGGGCATTTTGGAGATGAAACTGTAACTATTCAGAATTTATTAGTTGTTGATACTGATGATGCAAATGGTTATGTAATGGTTCGTGGTGCAGTTCCAAGTTTTGATGGTGCATTGCTTCGTGTTAGGGATGCTGTAAAGAAGGTGTTGCCAAAGGATGTTCCTTTCCCTGCTGGTATAAAGTCTAGCGATGTGTCTGTTGTAGAAGATAATAAGGAATAGAAAATGAAGATAGATGTTTTTACATTGGATAATAAAAAAGAAGGAAGTATTGAATTAAATGATGCAATATTTTCTGTTGCTCCTAGAAAAGATATTCTTGCTAGAGTTATAAATTGGCAGTTGGCAAAAAGAAGAGCAGGAACTCATTCTACAAAAACTATATCTGAAATAAGTGGAACTACTAAAAAACCTTTTGCGCAAAAAGGTACTGGTAGGGCAAGACAAGGTTCTTTAAGGTCTCCTCAAATGAGAGGTGGAGCAACGATATTTGGTCCGGTTGTAAGAAGTCATGCTTTTTCTTTAATGAAAAAAGTTAGAAATCTTGGTTTAAAAATGGCTTTGTCTTCTAAGGTTGCAGATGGTAAGTTGTTGGTTATAGATACAGAGAAAATATCTTCTCCTAAAACTAAAGAGTTATTGTTAAAGATTGATAATTTAAAACTCTTAAAACCTTTGTTTGTTGTTGGTGCTACTATAGATAACAATTTTGCATTGGCTTTGAAAAATATACCCAATGCTGATATGTTGCCTTCTCAAGGAACTAATGTATATGATATTTTAAATCATAAGAATTTGGTTTTAACAAAAGAAGCAGTTGAAAATTTAACTAATAGGTTGTCTAAATAGGAATAAAATATTATGGTAGAAAAAAAAGAAACAAAAATTACAGAAAAAATGTATGATATTCTGTTAAAACCTATTATAACAGAAAAAACTAGTATGATTGCAGAACAAAATAAATTAGCGTTTTCTGTTAAACTAGATGCAACAAAGAAAGATATTAAGGCAGCGATAGAAAATATTTATAATGTAAAGGTTGCTTCTGTTAATACAGTAAAAAAAATTGGTAAGAAAAAAAGATTTAAAGGTATCATGGGTATGACATCTGATGTTAAAAAAGCTTATATAACACTTGCAGAAGGTCATAGTATAGATATTATGGCAGGAATAAAATAGGGAATATTAAAATGGCTTTAAAATTATTTAATCCTACTACTCCTTCTCAAAGAGCGTTGACTCTTGTTGATAAAAGTGAGTTATATAAGGGTAAACCTGTAAAAAAATTAACAAGGGGAAAATCTAAAACTGGTGGTAGAAATAATTTTGGTCATCAAACTAATAGAAATATTGGTGGTGGTCATAAACAAAAATATCGTTTTATAGATTTTAAAAGAAATAAAAGAGATGTTTTTGCTACCGTTGAGCGTTTGGAATACGATCCAAATAGAACTGCTTTTATTGCTCTTATAAAATACGAAGATGGTGAGTTTGCATATATATTGGCTCCTCAAAGATTAGCTGTTGGTTCGAAAGTTGTTGCTGGTGAAAACGTTGATATACAGTTGGGTAATGCTTTACCATTAAAAAACATTCCTATGGGAAGTATTATTCATAATATAGAAACTAAAAAAGGGCATGGTGGGCAACTTGCTAGATCTGCTGGTTGTTATGCACAGCTTGCAGGTAAAGATAGTGGCTTTGCTCAGATAAAATTGAATTCTGGCGAGTTAAGATTGGTTAATGCAGAATGTTATGCGAGTATTGGTGCTGTGTCTAATCCAGATCAAAGAAATGTTAATTTGGGAAAAGCTGGGCGTAGTGCTTGGCTTGGAAGAAGGCCGCATGTTCGTGGAACGGCTATGAATCCAGTTGACCATCCTCATGGTGGTGGTGAAGGTAGAAACTTTGGTAAACATCCAGTCTCTCCAACAGGACAACCTACAAAAGGATATAAGACAAGAACCAATAAGTTTACTGATAAATTTATATTGAAAAGTAGACATTTAAGTAAGAAAAGATAGGGAGCATTAAATTGACAAGATCTGTTTGGAAAGGCCCATATATACATCCATCTCTTCTTAAAAAAGTAGATTTGGCAAATGAAAAGAACGATAGAAAACCAATAAAAACTTGGTCTCGTTCTTCGACTATATTACCTAGCATGGTTGGACTTACATTTGCTGTACATAATGGAAATAAGTTTATTCCTGTTTTGGTATCGGAAGAAATGATAGGTCATAAATTAGGTGAATTTTCATTAACAAGAACTTTTAAAGGGCATAAAAAAGAAGCTGATAAAAAAGCTAAATAGTAGTGGAATTTAAAATGGTAGAAAAAAGATATAATATAAAAGAAAATGAAGCTAGAGCTTTTTTGCGTATGATTAAAGGTTCTGCTCAAAAAATAAATTTGGTTGTTGCTTCTATAAGAAAGTTAAAAGTAGATAAGGCTTTAGAACAATTAACTTTTTCTAAAAAAAGAGTAGCTATAGATGTTAAAAAGTTACTTATTTCTGCTATTAGTAATGCTGAACATAATTATAATCTAGATATAGATAAGTTGTATGTTAAAGAGGCTTTTGTTGGTAAAGCATTGGTTATGAAACGTTTTCACGCTAGGGCAAGAGGACGTGGTGCTACCATTTTAAAACATTATTCTAATATAACTATAATAGTTGAAGAAAAAGATGTTCCTGCTAAAATTGAAAAGAAAAAGAAATCAAAAACTGCAGAGAATAAGAAAGAGGTAAAATAAATGGGACAAAAGGTTAATCCAGCAGGTTTAAGATTAAATATTAATAGAACTTGGGATTCTAGGTGGTTTGCTGATAAAAATTATGCAGTTCAACTTCAGGAAGATTTAAAAATACGTGCTTTTCTTGATAAGAAGCTAAAAAATGCAAGTATTAGTCATGTTGTTATAGAGAGAATTTCTAAAAAAATAAATGTTATTATATTTTCTTCTCAACCCGGGCTAATTATTGGTAAAAAAGGTGCTGATATAGATGCTTTAAAGAAATCATTATCGAAAATGACTA
The DNA here is from genome assembly GCA_963544995.1 of uncultured Alphaproteobacteria bacterium. Classification (GTDB taxonomy): domain Bacteria; phylum Pseudomonadota; class Alphaproteobacteria; order Rs-D84; family CACZYB01; genus CACZYB01. The sequence goes on from CAUUHH010000005.1 coordinate 28,719, forward strand.
CTTCAGATGTAAATTTAAATATTGTTGAAGTGAAAAGAGGAGATTTAGATGCTGTTATAGTTGCAAAATCTATTACTTCTCAGATAGAAAAAAGAATTTCTTATAAAAAAGCTATGAAAAAAGCTGTACAGAATGCGCTTCGTGCTGGTGCAAAAGGTGTAAGGGTAAATTGTGCTGGTCGTTTAAATGGTGCTGAAATTGCAAGGGAAGAATGGTATAGAGAAGGTCGTGTTCCATTACATACTCTTCGTGCAGATATAGATTATGGTTATTCAAGAGCTCAAACTACTTATGGTATTATAGGTGTTAGGGTTTGGATATATAAGGGCGATGTTGTTGGTAAAGATGCTCTTGCACAAGATAGAAAATCAACAGCTATTAATGAAGTTGCTAAATAATTAAGAGGAATAATAGAAATGTTAATGCCTAGTAAAACAAAGTTTAAAAAAGCCCATAAGGGTAGGATACATGGCGAAGCTAAAGGAGCAACTGAATTAAGTTTCGGGTCGTTCGGTTTGAAAGCTTTAACTCCTGAAAGGGTTACTGCAAGACAAATAGAGGCAGCTCGTCGTGCTATGACAAGGGCAATGAAGAGGCAAGGTCGTGTATGGATCAGAATTTTTCCAGATGTTCCTGTTTCTAAAAAACCAGCCGAAGTTCGTATGGGAAAAGGAAAAGGAGCCATAGAATATTGGGTAGTTCGTGTAAAACCAGGAAGAATTATGTTCGAATTGGATGGTATATCAGAAGAACTTGCAAGACAAGCTTTGGCTTTAGCTGCGTTTAAATTGCCGGTTAAAACAAAATTTATAACCAGAAAAGAAGTAGAATAAGGTGAATAGATGAAATCTAAAGAAGAAATAATGAAATTTAGAAATTTAGATAAAAAAGAAATTTTATCTAAGATTCTTGATTTAAAAAAGGATTTAATGAATCTTCGTTTTCAACATGCTACTGCTAATTTAAAGAATTCATCTTTAATTGGTAAGACGAAGAAAAGTATTGCTATGTTAAAAGGTTTTTTAACTAACAAAAACGAAAAGAAAGTTAAATAGGGGTTGTAAATGCCAAGAAGAGTATTAGAAGGAATAGTAACCAGTACAAAAATGGAAAAGACAGTTACTGTAGAAGTTAAAAGAACTTATATGCATCCGCTATATAAAAAATTTTTAAGGGTATCTAAAAAATACCATGCTCACAATGAAAACCCAATTGTTAAAGTTGGTGATATTGTAAAAATTAGAGAAACTAGGCCTATTGCTAAAACTGTAACTTGGGAAGTTTTAGAAAATAAATAAGTATAAAAAAGGAATTTAACAAATGATACAAATGCAATCTATACTTGATGTTGCTGATAATAGTGGAGCAAAAAAAGTGCAGTGTATAAAAGTTCTTGGTGGATCTCATATAAGAACAGCTGGTGTTGGTGATGTGATAGTTGTTTCTGTAAAAGATGCTATGCCAAAGGGTAAGGTGCAAAAGGGTAAAGTTTATAAGGCTGTTATTGTGAGAACAAAAAAAGATATCAAAAGAGCAGATGGAAGTGTACTTCGTTTTGATTCTAATGCAGCTGTTTTAATTGGTGCGAATAAAGATCCTATCGGAACTCGTATATTTGGCCCGGTTGCTCGTGAACTTCGTAATAAAGACTTTATGAAAATTTTATCACTTGCACCAGAAGTATTATAGGAGATAATTATGCCAAAAATGAAAATAAAGAAAAATGATGAAGTTATAGTTATTTCTGGAAAGGATAAAGGTAAAAAAGGTAAGGTTATTACTGCTTTACCAAAAGAGCATAAAGTGATTGTTACAGGAATAAATCAGGTAAAAAGACATCAAAAACCTGATGCAATGGGAAATAAAGGTGGTATAATAACAAAAAATTTACCTATAGATGTTTCAAACGTAGCTATAGTAGATCCTAAAACTGGAAAACCTACCAAGATAGGATATAGAATAGATGGAAATACTAAAATTAGGTTTGCAAAGGCAAGTGGCGAAACTATATAATTGTTAAGGTGTAAAATGGTAAGTAGATTAAAAGAATTATATAATAAAAAAATCCATGCAGAATTAAAAACTAAGCTTGGGTATTCTAATGATATGCAAGTTCCAAGACTTGAAAAAATAGTTTTGAATATGGGTGTTGGTGAAGCTGCTACAGATAAGAAAAAGATGGAATCTGCTGTAAAAGATATGACTGCTATATCAGGGCAAAAGGTTGTTATAACAAAAGCAAAAAAGTCTCTTGCTAATTTTAAGTTAAAAGAAGGTATGCAAATAGGTTGTAAAGTTACATTAAGAAAAGATAGAATGTATGATTTCTTAGATAGACTAGTAAATGTTGCAATGCCTAGAATAAGAGATTTTCGTGGTTTGAATGCCAAATCTTTTGATGGAAATGGAAATTATGCTTTTGGAATAAAGGAACAGATAATCTTTCCTGAAATAGATTTCGATAAAATTGATAATATTCGCGGTATGGATATTATAATATGTACAACAGCTGATAATGATAAGGATGCAAAAGCTTTACTTTCAGCATTTAATTTTCCATTCTATAATTAAGAAGGTCTTGTATGTCAAAAGTTAGTTTAATAGAAAGAAATAAAAAAAGAATTAGGATGTCTAAAAGTTTAAACACCAAAAGAGAAAAACTTTTAGCGATTGCAAGAGATAGAAGTGCAAAGCCAGAAGATATTTTCGAGGCTAATTTAAAACTTGCAAAACTACCAAAAAATTCGTCAGTTATAAGAGTTAGAAATAGGTGTGCAATAACAGGAAGACCACGTGGATATTATAGAAAGTTTGATATGTGTCGTATTGAATTAAGGGATCTTGCAAATCAAGGTAAGCTTCCTGGAGTAAGAAAATCTAGTTGGTAATTTAAAAAGGATATAATTATGAATTTGTCAGATACAATTGGAGATATGATTACAAGAATAAGAAATGGACAAAAGGCTGGTCTTGCTTCTGTTAATTGTCCTGCTTCGGTTTTTCGTGAGGGTGTTTTATCTGTTTTAAAAGATGAAGGATATATTAAGGGATATGAAACTAAAGAAATAAGAAAGGGGATAAAAGAAACTCGTATTGATCTTAAATATTATGATGGTGAAGGTGTAATAAAAGAAATAAAAAGAATTTCAAAACCTGGTAGAAGAAAATATTCTAAGATAGTAGATGTCCCAAAGGTTAAAAACGGTTTAGGTGTAGCAATTCTTTCCACTTCAAAGGGTATTCTTGCTGATTATGATGCTAGAAGGCAGAATATCGGTGGTGAGATTTTATGTTACGTATTTTAATTAGAATTTATTAAAGGAAATTTTAAATGTCAAGAATTGGAAAGCATCCTGTAGAAATAGTAGATGGTGTATCGGTTGAAATAAAAGATTCTAAATTCATAGCAACTGGTAAACTTGGGACAGTATCTGTTGCGTTGACGGATTTCGTCAATGTTGAAATAAAGGATAAATTAATTACTGTTTCTCCAAAAGATCTTGATAATAAACAATCAAGAATTATGTGGGGTACGACAAGAGCTTTAATAAATAATGCTGTCGTGGGTGTTTCTGTTGGATTTTCTAAAACTTTAATGTTTATTGGTGTTGGTTATAAAATTGCATTAAAGGGTAATGTTCTTGATATGGTTATTGGATTTTCTCATAATGTAGAACATATTATTCCTGATGGAATAAAAGCAGAGGTTGTTTCTCCAACAGAGCTAAAGTTGACATCTGCAAATAAAGAATTGTTGGGATTGGTTGCTTCTGAAATTCGTTCTTACCGTGAACCAGAACCATATAAAGGTAAAGGTATAAGATATAAAGATGAATATGTAAGAAGAAAAGAAGGTAAAAAGAAGTAATAATTTAAAGGGTCAAAAATGAATAAATTAAAAAAAATATCTATAAGAAGAAAAGATAGAAATAGATGGAATCTTAAAGATGTAAATAAACATAATAGACCTCGTCTTTCTGTTTATCGTTCAAATATGCATATTTATGCACAGATAATTGACGATTTAAAAGGTGTTACTTTATGTGCTTTTTCTACTAAAAGCAAAGGTTTTACAGAAAAGAAGACTTCAAATGTTGCATCTGCTAATTTAGTTGGTAAAGAAATAGGAAAGATTGCTGTTTCAAAAAATATAAAAGATGTTGTTTTTGATAGGGGTTCTTACTATTATCATGGTCGTGTAAAAGCTTTGGCTGATGGAGCAAGAGAAGCTGGACTTAACTTTTAATTTTTAAAAAGGAAAATATAGATGGAAAATCTTAAGGTAAAAGCAAAAGATGAAGGTTTAGTAGATAGACTTATTCATGTTAATCGTGTTACAAAGGTTGTAAAGGGGGGTAAGAATTTCTCTCTTGCAGCAATAGTTGTAGTTGGTGATATGAAAGGTCGTATTGGATACGGAACAGGTAAGGCTAGTGAAGTTCCAGATGCTGTAAGAAAAGCGACAGAACAGGCAAAAAGAAATATGTTTAGAGTTCCTTTAAAAGAAGGAAGAACTATACACCATGATATTATTGCTAGATTCGGTTCTGGTAAGGTGGTTCTTCGTTCTGCTATTGCTGGTACTGGTATAATTGCTGGTGGTCCTATGCGTGCTATATTTGAAGTTTTAGGGATTCAAGATATAGTTTCTAAATCTCAAGGTTCTTCCAATCCTCATAATATGTTAAAAGCAACTTTTAAAGCATTGGAAGAATTGTCTTCTCCAAAAAGTGTTGCTAATAGACGTGGTCTTAAAATTGGTGAAATAGTAGGTAGAAGAGATCTTAAAATAGGTGGTTTTGTTGAAACCGAAAATACTGCAGAATAGGTATAAGGTGATAAAATGGAGAAAAAGACTATAAAAATAAAACAAATTGCAAGTGGTTGTGGTAGATTTAAATCTCAAATCGCAACTTTAAAAGGTTTAGGTCTTGGTAAATTGCAAAAAGAAAGAGAATTAGTTGATACTCCAGAAATAAGGGGTATGATAAATAAAGTATCTCACTTAGTAAAAATAATAGAAGAATAGATAAAGGTATTAAAATGGAATTAAATACTATCAGAGATAATAAAGGTGCAAAAAAACATCTTACAAGAGTAGGTAGAGGTATCGGTTCTGGTAAGGGTAAAACTGCAGGTCGTGGTAATAAAGGTCAAAAATCTCGTTCCGGTGTTGCTATAAAAGGAAAGGGATTCGAAGGTGGACAAACTCCAATCTACAGAAGATTACCTAAAAGAGGTTTTAATAATTTCAATTTTTCTAAAGAATTTTCTATTGTTAATCTTGGAACTGTACAAAAGTTAATAGATGATAAATTATTAACTGATAAGGTTAATTTCGAAATATTAAAATCTTTGGGTTTGTTAAAAAATATTAAATCTGGTTTAAAGGTATTGGCAAAGGGTGAATTAAAATCTTCAATTACAATTGAGGCAGATGAATTTTCTTCTTCTGCAAAAGAACTTATAGAAAAAGTTGGCGGTAAAGTTGTTATTTTACCTAAAAAAGAAATTCAAAAGGGTAAGAAATTAAAAACTCGTTCAGAAACTAAACCATCTAGGATTAGTAAGAAATTAGCTTCTAAAAAAGTTGCTTAGAATATGAGGAAGATATGGTTTCTTTGGCAGAAAAATTAGCATCAAATATAACTTTTGACGATTTTAAAAAAGCAAAAGATTTGAAAAGTAGGCTTTTCTTTTCTGTGTTGATTCTTATTTTATATAGACTTGGTTCGTTTATACCTCTTCCTGGTATTGATGCGTCAGTAGTTCGTTCTTTTTTCGAAGGTCAATCAAATGGTGGGCTTTTGGGAATGTTCGATGTGTTTACTGGTGGATCTTTGTCTCGTATGACTATTTTTGCATTGAATATAATGCCGTATATTTCTGCATCTATAATAATATCATTACTCTCAAGTATAACACCATATCTGATGGAATTAAAAAAAGATGGCGAAAGTGGTCATGAAAAAATAAATCAATATACTAGATATTTAGCTGTAGTGATTTGTATAATACAAGCATATGGTATATCTATTGGTTTGGAACATTTAACAGATAAGTCTGGGTTGTCTGCAGTAATAAATCCTGGTTTTTATTTTAGATTTTCTACTATTATCAGTTTACTTGGTGGAACTATGCTTGTTATGTGGTTTGGGGAACAAATTACAGCACGTGGTATAGGTCAGGGTAGTTCATTAATAATATTTGTTGGCATTATTGCAAATCTTCCATCTGCAATAGGAAAAACTATAGAACTTGGTAAGGTTGGACAGATACAGCCTTTAATTATGTTGATTTTGGCAGTCTTACTTGTTGCAATAGTTTTATTTGTGGTATTTGTAGAACAAGCGCAAAGACGAATAATGATACATTATCCAAAGCAATCTAATATGGCTTATGGTGCTCTTGCAGCTTCATCATCTCATTTACCGTTAAAGCTTAATACTGCAGGTGTTATTCCTCCAATTTTTGCTGGATCATTGCTTGCTCTTCCTACTATGTTTGCGTCTTTTGCATCGGGTAAATCTCCAGAATGGTTGCAATTTATATTAAATCATTTAAATAGGCAAAGTTCTGTATATTTTATAATATATGCTGGGCTTATAGTATTCTTTTCATTCTTTTATACTGCAATTCAATTTAACCCTGATGAAACTGCGGAAAATTTGAAAAGTTATGGTGGTTTTATTCCAGGGGTAAGACCAGGTAAAACTACCAGTGAATATTTTGATTTTGTCTTAACCAGGCTTACTGTTGTTGGTGCTACTTATTTGGTTATATTATGTTTAATTCCAGATTTCTTAATTAATAAGTTTAGCGTACCATTTTATCTTGGGGGAACGACATTACTGATAGTATGTAATGTAATTACAGAAACTGTTGCTCAGATACAGTCATATCTAATATCTAATCAATATCAAGGCATCTTAAAAAGCTCATCTAATAAAATTAAAAGGAGATTTATAAGATAGTATGAAAAAATATTTTACTTTTATTGGTGCTATTGCTGCAGGGAAGGGAACCCAAGCTAATATTATTTCAAAAAAATATGGCTTTTTACATTTATCTACTGGAAAAATGTTTCGTGATGCAATTACATCTGCTTCTGAATTGGGGATAAAAGTAAGAAATATTATTGATAATGGGTTGCTTGTTCCTGATAATTTAACAAATGATTTAGTTCAAGATTTATTAAGAAGTGTCGATTTGTCAAGGGGATTTATTTTAGACGGTTATCCACGTACTATAAATCAGGCGAAAGTTTTAGATGAAATTTTGGCTTTGTTAAATGTTAAGTTAGATGCCGCAATAATGATAAATATTCCGGATGATGAAATAGTAAAACGTATATCTGGTAGATTTGCTTGTGCAAATTGTGGTCAAAATTATCATGATAGCTTTAATAAACCAAAAACTGATGGTATCTGTGATAGTTGTGGCTCTGATAAATTTATAAGACGTAATGATGATAAAGAAGATGTAATCAGGACTAGGATTACTCATTATAAAACAGAAATAGATCCTATAATAAAATATTATGAGGTTCAGAAAAAATTATTTAAAATAGATGCAACAGGAAAATCTATAGGTGAAGTTACCGATATTATTGAAAATTATATAAAGTAATTAACTTATTGACATATTTTAAAATGTGGTTAAGATATTCCGCATCTTATTGTAAATAAATTATTAAATAATGTAATAACAAGGAGAATTATTTTGGCTCGTATAGCAGGTGTAAATATTCCGACAGATAAATGTGTCAATATTGCTTTGACATACATATATGGTATTGGAACGGTAAGTGCAAATAAAATATGTGATGCTTTAAAAATAAAGCCTAGTACTAGAGTTCATCAATTGACAGAGGATGAAATATTTAAAATTCGTGAATATATTGATAAAAATTACTCTGTCGAAGGTGATAAACGTCGTGAAGTTTCCATGAATATAAAAAGACTTCAAGATATGAGATGTTACAGAGGTATCAGGCATACTAAAAAATTACCGGTTCACGGACAAAGAACAAAAACTAATGCTAGAACAAGAAAAGGTAAGGCTATTCCTGTTGCAGGAAAGAAAAAGGTTACAAAATAATAATTTAAGGAACTAAAATGGCTAATGTTACAACAAAGAAAAAAGAAAAGAAAAATATATCAAGTGGTATAGCTTATATTCTTGCAACATTTAATAATACTCGTGTTACTATTACTGATATGCAAGGTAATGTTATTTCTTGGTCCACTGCTGGTGCTAATAATTTTAATGGTGCAAAAAAATCTACTCCTTATGCAGCGCAGATAACTGCTGAAAATGCTGGAAAAAAAGCTATGGAAAATGGTATCAGATATCTTGATGTAAAATTGGAAGGTCCGGGTTCTGGTCGTGAATCTGCGGTAAGGACATTACAATCTTTGGGTATTACAATAAATGGAATTACTGATATAACAAAAATTCCACATAATGGTTGTCGTGCAAAAAAGCCAAGAAGAGTTTAATAAGGTGTTTATATAACCTTAGTTTTTTAATAATAATTAGATGAGGGACAAATGATACAAAATAATTGGTTAGAGCTTATAAAGCCAGAAAAGGTTGCAATCAATACAGATGAATCTAATAAAAATATGGCTACTTTTGTCGCTGAACCTTTAGAAAAAGGATTCGGTTTGACACTTGGTACAGCGCTAAGAAGAATTCTTTTGTCATCGTTACAGGGAACAGCAGTGGTTGGAATTAAAATCGATGGAGTTTTACATGAATTTGATTCTATTCCTGGGGTAAAAGAAGATGTGATTGATTTAATATTGAATATAAAACAATTAGTTTTAAAAGCTAGTGTTAATCATCCAAAAAAAATGACATTAAGTGCAAAGGGTGTTCAAACAGTAACTGCTGGAAGCATTGAAACAGCAGGTGATGTTGAAATAATTAATAAAGATTTAGTTTTATGTCATCTTGATAGTACAGCTGATTTAAATATAGAATTCTTTGTTGAAAATGGCAAGGGGTATAAATCATCTGAAGAAAATAAGAAACCTGATATGCCAATTGGTTATATAGCAATAGATTCTATTTTTTCTCCAGTTTTAAATGTAGCATCTAATGTAGAACAGGCTCGTGTTGGGCAAAAAACTGATTATGATAAACTTATAATGAATGTTAAAACAAACGGTTCTGTTATTCCAGAGGATGCGGTTGCACTTGCTGCTCGTATTTTAATAGATCAACTTGGATTATTTGTAAACTTCGAAGATCCAGTGATTGAAAAAGAGGAAGAGGCAGAAAACGAACTTCCATTCAATAAAGTTCTATTAAAGAAAGTTGATGAATTAGAGCTATCTGTTCGTGCAAATAATTGCTTAAAGAATGATAATATTACTTATATAGGTGAGTTAGTTCAAAAAAGTGAAAATGACATGTTAAAGACTCCAAACTTTGGAAGAAAATCTTTGAACGAAATAAAAGAACAACTTGGCCTTATGGGATTGTATTTGGGTATGGAAGTTACCGGATGGCCTCCTGAAAATATTGAGGAACTATCAAAAAAATTCGAAAATCCATATAAATAAGGATTTAGAATATGGCAGAACAAAAAGAAAGCATTTGGGAAT
>CAUUHH010000006.1:0-33974 GCA_963544995.1 uncultured Alphaproteobacteria bacterium
AGTTTATTTTGGAAAGAAGTAAAAAATATAGTTTTTGGATTAAAATTTTGAGGTTATTGAAGTTAAAATTATTAATTCCTATGATGCGTAGTAAGTTGCCGCCAAAGGTTAAGGCAATGGGGGTTGCTGTTGGTTTATTTTGGGCTATGACACCTCTTATTGGGATTCAAATGTGGCTTGTTTTTATGACTTGGATGTTTTTTAGAAAAGTTTTAAAAATTGATTTTGCTTTGGTTCTTGGTATTGCGTGGACGTGGGTTACAAATGTGTTTACAATGATTCCAGTTTATTATGTTTTTTATTTAACAGGGCAAGTATTAAGGGGTAATTTTGGTAATATTTCAGGTTATTCTGGTCTTACACTTATAATAAAAGAAACCTTTATGAAAGATATGTCATTTTTAGATAAATGGTTGTTATTATTTAAAATATTACTTAATGATTGGGGAATAGCAATGGTTATAGGGTGTCTTCCTTGGGCTATTATATCTGCAATTATTGGCTATAGGTGGACTTTACGTTTTGAAAAGTATAGAGTTCAGAAAAAATCTTAATAATTTTATGTAGTTTTATTTAATATTCTTTTCTTGTATTATACGTACTAGTATACTATAATTTTTTTGTATTATGAGGGGTTATTTTGAAGGAAGAATTGCTTAAATCTGTAGCTCAGCCAGTAAAGGTTTTTTATGTTCCGTTTTCCTTGTTTATGCTTAATTTTGCAATTAATTTGGTGTTGATGTTATTTTTTGTAATTTTAGGTAAGGGAATTTATATTTTGTGGCTTGTATTTTTGTTTATGATTTTACATCTTGTGTTTATTATTGTGGGGAAAAAAGAACCTCATATAGATAGCATAATAAGAGCGAGACAAAATATCAAAGTTAAAACAAAAAATGTTTTAAAAGAAAATGGAAATAAGTTTATAGCATAGGTATTTTTTATGTTTAATCTTTCGAATGTTTTAATTTCTAATTTATCTGATTTTGCTTATTTGTTTTGGATATTGATTGTTATTGCGTCTGCAATAATAGTAACGGTTTTATTTTCATCTAAATCTAATTTATTTTTACCAGAGCCTTTCGATTCAAGATTGGTAGATTATTTACCATTTGAAAAATTATTGGATGATAAAAAGACAATACTTTGTTTGGATGGCACCCTTGTTAGGGTTTTTAAAATAGTTGGTGTTTCAGTTGCGTTTGCAAAAAGAGAAGTAATTCAAAATTTTTTAGAAGATAGAAAAAATTGGATAGATAGCTTATCTGAAATAAGTATAGAAACCAGAATTTTTACTATTAGAGAGAAAATTTATTCAGATAAACTTATAAACAACTATAATAAATTATTAAAGAATATAAGTGAAAAATGGAGTGAAGCACAACAGGAGATATTTCAAAATTCTCATTATATTGTTATTTCTGTTAATGATAGAAAGGATGCATTAAAAGATTTGGATACTGCAACGTCTAATTTAATGGCTATGTTATCTAATTTTGGTGTTGAAATTTTAGTAGAAGGTAAAACTGATGAAAGTCCACTCGCTTTTTTTGCACATGTGATAAATCCTATTAGTAGGCCTAAACCTGTATCTTTGAATATAGTATATGATAGTGTTTCTGAGTTATTGGTTTCGGATGAAGTATTTTTCAGTAATAAGGGGTATATAAGATTTTCCTCTGGTAGTAAGATTAAATACATGGCAGTTGTTGGTATAAAACAGCAATCTAATTCAGTTGATGAACAAATGTTATCTGATATTTTATCCAAAAATTTTGAAATAAATGTTTTGCATAATTTGTTTCCTATTTCGAAATTAAAAGCTCAAATAATTTTAACTAACCAAAGAAAAATGGCTAGTTCCACTAGTTTTTCGTATGATGTAATTAGACAATTTGATGATGCACTTGCCCTTATAGAGCAGGGGGATGAAGATCATCAAACTTTGGTTAATTATGCAGAGACTTTTTTTGTTAGTGCGGATAGTTTAGAGGAATTGGATAAAGCAGTTTTTGAGGTGGAAAAAGTTTGTAGGCTTTATGGAATTACACCAGTTAGGGAAGGATGGGTTAGTCAAGCATCATGGTTTTCTCAATTTCCAACATATGATAAATATCCAAGAATGTATAAGATGTTATCTAGGGCAGTGGCTACTAGTTTTAATTTTGAAAAGCAACCTGAAGGTATGGAAAAATGTGATTGGGGAGATGGTCCTGTTACGATATTTCCGACATATCAAGGGACAGCATATCAATTCCAATTTCATGTGGAAGATAGTTCAGCTGCAGTTGCTCATACAATAGCAATAGGTCCAACAGGACAAGGTAAAACAACATTATATTCTTTTTTGGCAGCTCAATCTTTAAGATTTAAAGATTTGAAATGTTTCTTTTTTGATAGATATAGAGGTGCTGAAATATTTACCTATTCCATAGGTGGATCATATATAAATTTTGATGGTGATACAAAGGATAAGGATGTTAAAAAGGGCGGATCAGTTGCTCATTTGAATCCTTTTAAAATAGATGATAATCCTGAAAATAGAGCATTTCTTAGAAGGTGGCTTAAGGAAATTACTCTTGTAAATGATGCAGTAAGTGAGAATGAGATAGCTAGAGCTGTTACTACATCATTTGATTATTTGGATATTTCAAAACGTAGTCTTAAAAATTTGTATAAATCCTGCTTTTCTCCTGCTGGAAAAATGAGGAGAGAGTTGTTTAGGTTTATAGATGATAGTCAATATGGTTTATTGTTTAATAATGAATCGGATAATTTAGATTTATCTAATAGGTTTACTGCATTTGATTTTACTTATATATTTGAAGATGATGTGCTTGCTCCGGCTGTGGTTAGTTATATTATGAATAGAATTCAAAATATTACTAGTAGAACAGGAGATCCATCACTTATTATAATAGATGAAACTGCCCCTATGTTAAATAATTCAGAGTTTAGAAAAAATTTTGTAATAGGACTTCAGGAAGGAAGAAAAAAACGTCAAGCTTATTTGGCTGCTTTTCAACAACCGAATGTTTTAGATAAACTTGGTATAGGTGAAGTTATTAGAGGGCAATGTCAAACACAGATATTTTTTAGAAATAGTCAGGCTAGAGTAGAGGATTATGAAAATTGGAATTTAACCCCTAAGGAAATGGCTTTTATACAAGGTAAAATTTATAAAGATTTGAAATATGCGATATTATTTAGAAAACCGTCTATAGATGAATCTGTTATACTTAATGTTGATTTATCTGGTCTTGGTAGGTATTTGCAGATATTTAATAGTGGTAGAAAACAAGTATTACTTGCAGAGGAATTAAGAAAGCTTCATGGAGATAAATTTGTGGAGGTTTATCTTGATTCATTTAACTAGATTTTTTAGATATTTTATCTTTTTTTATTTTATTTATATACCATTTTTATTTGCCAATAGTGATGTTGAGGTAGATACAGTTTTAAATTATGGTAATTTAATTTACAGGCAGGTTCCATCTACTGAAATTTTATCATTGCAAAAAAATCATAATGTTTTAGGTCTTACTATTGCAGATTTAAAAATTAGTCATAAGATAGATTTGTATAAAAATATAGAAGGTGATTTTTTATTGAAAAAAGTTACTTTTTATGTTGGTTTTGATAATTTGTCGATATTAATAGATAATAGGTATAAGACAAATTCTTGTGAATATAATGCTATTTTAAATCATGAAAAAGGACATGTTAAAATTTATCAATCAGAGCTGAAATATTATGGAGCTTTGTTGTTAAAAAAATTAAAAAATTTATTTTTGGATGAATTTAGCTATAGTTTAAAGACCTATAAAACAAAAGAGAAATTACTTAATGATATTAATGATTTAATTTATAAACATAGTGATGTTTTATTGTTAAAAACTAAATTAGAACAAGTTTTATTAACTAAAAATAAGCAATATGATAGTAAAGAAGAGTATTTAAGAGTTAAAAAGTTGTGTAATAATTGGTGATATTTATTTTAAATTTTTTATTTTTGGAATAATTTTGAATCTATAAAAAACTTGACTTTATTTTAAATCATAGTATTTCTTTTACCAAAATTAATGAGGAATAGTTTTATGGTTAAAGATAGTTGGGGTAAAAAACATGTTTGTCCTTTTTGTGGAGTAGTATTTTATGATATGAAAAAGGAAGTGATAGAGTGTCCTAAATGTCATAAAGGGCTTTCTGTTGTTGATGAAATAGAATTTATTAAAAAGAAAAAGAAGGCAGAAAGTTTGGTTAAAGATTCTCAAATTGATGATTTGAATGTTGTTGATGAAGATATAGATATATCAGACCCCGATTTTTTTGATGTTGATAATGATGCTCAATCTGATATAGTAAGAGATAACTATGATGATGATGAAGATAATTATAATTAAGTGGGTTTAATTTCAATTTCTGTATTTATATTGGGTATTTTTGTAACTATATTTATTTTTGCTATGTATTCGTAGATTTCTTTTTTTGTTTTTGTATCGTATTCAACTATTAATATATTTTTTAATGATGATAGAGGTTTTTGTTCTGTTTTATTGATATAATCTAGTATTATAGTGTTTTCTTGATCCCTGTATAATATAGCGTGTTCTTTTCCATCGTAGACTATTTCTGGGTTATTTGGTTTATTTTTATATGGGAAATCGGGTGTAAGAAGTATGCATTTTTCTTCATCTTTATTGGTAAGTATCATATATAATTTAGATTGTTTTAGCAAAATTACACCTTTTCTATATTAAAACTTATTTCTGTATCGGATAATTTATTATTATAATTGATATCTGTTTTATTTATTTTAATAGCAAGAGTTGTTGTTGAAATTTCATTTTTAAATTGTTCAATTCCATTTATCAATTCTGTATTTTTGCATGAATAATTTAATTTTATTCTATCTGATACATCAAGGTTTTGATTTTTTCTTTCTTCTTGAATGGTTCTTATGAAATCTCGTATAATACCTTCAATTTTTAATTCGTTTGTTATTGTAGTGTCTAGTATTACAATTGCAGAGTTGTCAGATATTGCCTTACCTTTTAATCCATTTAGTATTTCAACCTTTAGTTCAAATTCATTAGGTTCTAATTTTGTATCTGATATTAAACATTCATTATTTTTTATAGTATAATTTCCAGTTTTTGATGCTGAAATTATATCTTTTAATTTTGAACCAAGCCTTTTTCCAACTATTGGTGTATAAATATAAAGCACGTTTTTGGCGTATTTTTCAGTATCATTTGTAAATATTATATTTTTTACGTTACATTCAGTTAATATAATACTTTTGAATTCTTTTAGGTTTTCTATATTGTTTGAACATATAGTTAAAGATGGTAAAGGTTGTCTGTTTTTTATATTTTCCTCTTCTCGTAAGTTTTTAGCTGTTGAACATATAGAAATAACAGCATCCATATTCTTTATTAAATTTTCATTTCTGTTGTTATTACTTTTTGGATATAAAGCCAAATGAACAGATTTTTCGCCAGTTAAGTTTTTGTATATAAAATCACTTATGAATGGCATAATAGGAGCTATTATTTTTGATATATCTATTAATACTGTATATAATGTATTGAATGCCTCTAATTGTATTTCTTTTGAAACCCCGGTTCCCCAGAAACGTTCCCTAGATAATCTGATATACCAATTATTTAGGATATCAAAAAATTGTTCTATATTGCTGCAAAATGTTGCAATATTATAGTTATCCATATAGGTTTTAGATTTTTCTTTTATTTCATCTAGTTTTGCAAGGATGTATTTATCAAGTATATTTGATGATGATGTATTATAGCTTGCTTTTATTCCATCTGCATTTGCGTATAATGTAAAAAAATGGTATGCATTATAATAAGGAATTTCTGCTTTTCTTGCTGTTGTCCCTACTTCTGTTCCTTCCTTTGAAATTCTTGCTATTTCTCCACGAAGAAGAGGTGATGATAGTAATAACCATCTAAAAGCATCTGAACCATATTTATTAAAAAATTCGGTAGGTTCAGAATAATTTTGTAGTTTTTTAGATAATTTTTGTCCTTTTTCATCAAAAACAAAACCAGAGCATACACAAGTTTTAAATGGAGATTTGCCAAATAGAGCTGTTGATAATACTACAAGAGTGTAAAACCATCCTCTTGTTTGGTCTGTGGCCTCTGTTATAAAATCTGCGGGGAAATTTTTTTCAAACCATTCCTTGTTTTCAAAAGGATAATGACATGATGCAAATGGCATGGAACCACTTTCAAACCAGCAATCAAATACATCTGGAATACGAACCATCATAGATTTTCCAGTTGGATCATCTGGATTAGGATAGGTTATTTTATCTATATATGGCCTATGTAAATCTGTTACTTTTTGTTCTGATGCTTTCTCTATTTCTTTTATAGAACCGAAAACATCAATTCTTGGATAATTTGGATTATCAGATTTCCAAACAGGTATTGGAGCACCCCAGAATCTGTTTCTGGAAATGGACCAATCTCTTGCTCCCTCTAACCATTTACCAAATCTACCATGTTTTATGTGTTCAGGTATCCAAGTGATAGTTTCATTTGATGCAATTATTTTTTCTTTTATATCCTCAACTTTTACAAACCAAGAACTTAATGCTTTGTATATTAATGGTTTATCTGTTCTCCAACAAAATGGATAGGAGTGAGTTATTTGATCTTTTTTAAATAACTTATTTTGTTCCTTTAGTATTTTAAATATGGATTCATTTGTTTCAAATACTTGTTGCCCATTGAAATCATATACTTCATTTGTAAATTTACCTTCTGAATCTACAGGGCAAACTATTGGAAAATCTTTTTTATAAGATTTACATAATTTAAAATCTTCTTCACCGAAGCCTGGTGCAATGTGAACTATACCAGTACCATCGGTTGTTGAAACGAAATCTCCGCTTAATACTTTGAATGCATTATGTGTTTCTTTATAATTTTTGAAATATGGAAATATTGGTGTGTATGATAAGCCAACTAATTCTTTCCCAAGAATTGTTTTTACTAGTTTTGCACTTTTTAATTCATGTTTATAGTTTTCAGCCCTTAATGTTGCGATTACTAAATTTTCGCCATTTAATTCGAAAATTGAATATTCTATATCATTTCCAACAGCTAGCATTAAATTGGATGGTAATGTCCATGGCGTTGTTGTCCAAACAAGTAGAGTTAAATTATTTTCTAGTTTAAACTTTACTGTTGCTGTTGCGTCGGTTTTTTCTTTATATGCTTGATTCACTTCGAAATTTGATAGAGGAGTTTCTGCAGCCCAAGAATAAGGAAGAATTCTGAAATCTTCGTAAAGGAGGCCTTTTTTATATAATTCTTTGAATGCCCATAATATACTTTCAGAATAATTTATATCCATAGTTTTATAGGCATTTTCCATGTCTACCCAACGTCCTAATCTGTTTACTATTCCTTTCCATTCGTTTGTATATTTTAAAACGTCAATTTTGCATTTTTCTGTAAATTTATCTATACCATATTTTTCTATTTCTTTTTTACCACTGATCCCTAAATCTTTTTCTGTTTTAAGTTCTGGTGGAAGTCCATGGCAATCCCATCCCCAACGGCGTTTAACTTTTCTTCCTTGCATGGTTTGATATCTTGCGATGCTGTCTTTTGTAAAGCTTTGTAAAACATGACCATAGTGTGGTAATCCATTTGCGAATGGAGGCCCATCATAAAAGACAAATTCATTTTTTTCATCTCTTTCATCAACTGATTTTTGGAAAATGATTTCTTCGTTCCAGAATTTTAATATTTTTTCCTCTATTTCAGGAAAATTTGGTTTTGGTGTTGTTTCTGGATACAGATTATTTCTTGACATAATTTGCCTTTTAGTTTATTTTCGCTTGCCTAATAATTTTAAATATAGTGAGAATTAAAGATGAATTCAATAAAAAAAGATAAAATGGTGGTATTTGATTTTGATGAAACTTTGGTTAAATCAAGTCATGTTTGGAAAGATATAAATGATTTTGCAATGAATAAATTATCTCTACCTCATAATGATTATATAGTTAAAAATATTTTTTCTTTGTTTAATACACAATATATAGGTTGGGGTAAGGATTTAGAGGAACAAAAGAAAATTTATGTTCATGAATTTGAGCCGCTGGTTGCTTTATTAACAGCGAAGCCTGATTTTTATAAAAAAATGTATTTTTTTGATAAAATGAAAGATGTTATTAAAATCCTTTCTAGTTTTTCTTTTTCCCTTGCGATTGCTTCATCTCGTGATTTGTTGTCCATAATTAGATTTTTAGAACATGAGGATATGCTTAAGTATTTTGATAGTGTTCAGGCAACACAAGGTGGTCTTGTTTTTGATGATAAGCCGAATACTAGTGTAGTTAATTATGTTTCTGCAGGGACGGGAGTTTCTCTTTCTAATTCTGTAATGATAGGAGATTCCCCTTCAGATGTAATTATGGGGAAAAATGCAGGAATGAAAACTGTTGGTATAGGATATGGAGCTTTTACATCTGCTTCTAAAATTGCGAAATACAGTCCAGATGTAGTTATTGAATCTGAAAAAAATATAAAAAAACTTCCTGATACTATTTTAAAACTTTTAAATCAAAATAGTAGATAGTTTTTATTTGTAGTATATAATTATTTTATATAGTTAAGTTTTTTGGGATAATTTTTTATGTATGATGTTATTGTTGTGGGTGGAGGTCATGCAGGTATTGAGGCGTGTGCGGCAGCTTCGAGGATGGGGCTTTCTGTTTTATTAGTATCATTTTCCAAATCTAATATAGGTGAGATGTCCTGTAATCCATCTATTGGTGGTCTTGGTAAAGGGCATTTGGTTAGAGAAATAGATGCTCTTGATGGTGTTATGGCAAGAGCAATAGATAAAGCTGGCACTCAGTTCAGAATGTTGAATGTTTCAAAAGGAGCTGCAGTTCAGGGACTTAGAGCGCAGGCAGATAGGCAATTGTATAAGAAAGCAGTTAATGAAATACTATCTGAATATAAGAACCTTTCTATTATAGAAGATGAAGTCGTGGAGATTTTATTTAATGATGATTTTAGTTTGGTAACGGGAGTTGTTTTAAAAGAAAAAGGGAAAATAGAAAGCAAATCTGTTGTTATAACAACAGGGACATTTTTAAATGGTATTATGCATACCGGTGAAAAGCAAGTAAGTGGTGGTAGAATAGGGGAGAAAAGTAGTAAAGGAATAACAGAATCTCTTAAAAAAGCAGGGTTTTCTATTTTTAGACTTAAAACTGGAACCCCAGCAAGGCTTTCAAAAGCAACTATAGATTATACCATGCTGGATAGGCAGGATAGTGATGAAAATCCAGAAGCTTTTTCTTATTTAACAGATAAGATAGAACAAAAGACGTTACCTTGTTATATAACATATACTAATAGTAATACGCATAAAATTTTACTTAGGAATAAAGATAGGACTCCACTTTATAATGGGCAGATAAAATCTATTGGACCAAGATATTGTCCTAGTATAGAGGATAAAGTTGTTAGGTTTGAAAGTCATCCTACGCATCATATATTTTTAGAACAAGAAGGTTATGATACAGATGTTATTTATCCGAATGGTATTTCGACTTCTATGCCGCAGGATATACAGGATGAATTTATACATACAATAAAAGGTTTGGAAAATGTAACAATTTTGCAGTATGGATATGCAATAGAATATGATGCAATAGATGCAAGAGAGTTATTTCCGACACTTTCATCAAGTAGGATAAAGGGACTGTATTTTGCAGGACAAATAAATGGGACTAGTGGTTATGAAGAAGCTGCGAGTCAGGGCATTTTGGCTGGAATAAATGCTGCATTGTTTGTAAAAGGAGAAGAACAGTTAGTTTTAGATAGAAGTGATGCATATATAGGTGTTTTGGTTGATGATATTACAACCCTTGGTGTTGATGAACCATATAGGATGTTTACTGCTAGGTCAGAATATAGACTTAGTATTAGACAGGATAACGCTGATCAGAGGCTTACTCCTATTGGTATAAAAGTAGGTGTTGTTAGTGAAAAAAGAAAAAATTTTTATTTAGAAAAGATGGAGCAGATATCTAAACTTAAAACTTTATTATCGTCATTTAAATTGAATAAGCAATTTTTGTTGGATATAGAAATAGATGGTTCTATTGAAAAAGGAATAGATGCATATAGTGCACTTAAGTATAGTGAAATTACTATGGATAAATTACAGAAAGTTATTCCAGAAATAAAAAGTTTTAGAAAAGATATTATTAATCAAATAGGTATAGAGGGTAAATATCAGGGTTATTTAAAAAGACAAGAGCAAGATATTAAATCATATAAAAGAGATCAAAATTTAAAGATTCCTTTTGATTTAGATTATAACAATGTTGGAGGTCTTAATTTAGAACTTAGAGGAAAGCTTTCTAAGGCTAGGCCGGTTACGCTTGCTTCTGCCTCTCGGATTCCAGGAATGACTCCCGCTGGGCTTACGGCTCTTCTTCAATATGTGAAAAAATCTATTTAAAAGAAGATTTCTAAGGTCGCATTAGATAATATTATTAGTTTCCCGTTTACTATTATTGGGTCTGTATCAATTTTTGATGTTATGTTTGTGTTGCTTATAATATTACCGTTGTATGCATTAAATCTTATTAAATCTCCATTAGATGACGTTACAAGTATTTCATTATTTACTAGTAATGGATCGAAAATTGTGATATTATCTTCGACATTTATTTTATTTTGCCAAATAATGTTTCCGTTTGTAATGTTGTATGCGTAGATGTTATTTCTGTTGTCTATATTGAATATTGTGTTATTTGATATAATTGGTGTTGTAATTCCACCATGTTCTTTTTGCCATAATGTAGTTTTTTTATCTAAATCTATTATCTTTAGAGTATCGAAACCTTTTAAAACACTATAATTATTGTGTATAATAGGGCTAGCAATTATATCGGTAAGATTATTTATTTTGTTTTTTGATAAATTGTAAAGCGATTCAAATGTATTTTTTGAACTATTTTTATTGTTCATAATGTGTATTTCACTGTTTGAAAATGCACTGATTAGAAATTCTTTATTGCAGCTGGGGGTTGAACCTTTTATAAAAGATGAGCTTTCTTCGATAGATTTATGGGATGAAATAATTTTACCATTAGCTTCATTTATTATATTTAACTCATTATCTTCTGTAATAAAAATTAGGTTATTATTGCAGTATTGTAATCCAGATTTAATTTTTTTGTTTGTATCATTGTTGTATATGGATTTTCCGGTTTTTATATCAATTTTTATGATTTTACCGGTATTGTTTATTGCGTATAAATAATCATCATTTAAAACTAGTGATCCAAATTTTATTGAAGTTTCACTATTATTTTGTAAATCAGTGTTAATCCAATCAAATTTTTTATCTTTTGGATTGGTTGCTGTTATTTGTAGATTGCCATCTATGGTAAATATAGTGTTTTCATTTGCAACAGGTTTGTATAAAATTAATTTTGTTTTTGATATGGTTCCTATACTTTTTGAAAATATTTTTTTATATTTTTTCTTTCCTCCAATATGACCTATATTATTTATTTCATTCCCATTTTGAGAGGTCCATTTTTTATTTATATATGGTTTTTCAAGAATGATACTTTCTTTTGTTAATTGTTCTGTATTTATGTTATCATCTAATATGGATATTCTTTTCCCTTGTAGTGGTGGTTCTTTGTTGCTGCATGCAATTAGATTCAGTAATAAAGAATATATTAAAATATTTTTAAATTTTTTCATAATTTATGTTTTATTTTGCTAGATTAGAATTAATAAAATTAAGCATAGTTTGAGCTTCACTTCTAATACTGTTTGGAATAATGGGATTAAAAGAATCAAGTTTTACCAATTTTTCGAATATTGTTTTTGCTTCATTAAATTTATTTTCTTCAATATTCATAGAACCTATTATAAATTGAGCAGTATTATAAAATGGTTCTGATTGTTTTATCATATTTAAATATGTGTATGTCGTTATTCTGTCTGTTTCTTTAAATTTTAAAATGGATCTTAATGATGCAAATTTTATTATTGCAATATTTTTAAAAGTTTTATTTTTTGATGTATTTATTATATCTTGCAAAGTTTTTTTTGCATCTTCGTATTTTTTTTCTTCCATTTGTAATGAATATATATTTAATAAAGAAATCTCTTTGTATCCGAATTTAAGTTTTTGTCCTAATTCTTTTAATTCTAATATTTTTCCATCATTTGATACAGTTGGGTTGGAAAATACCTTTTCAAACAATCTTGCTTCTTTTAAAGAGGTTTCAATTTTGTAAGAATTATAGTAGTTTTTTGATATAGTATAAGTGAGGATTGATACTATTATCGCTATAATATAATATTTATATTTTTTCCATATTAATGAAATTTTTTCTGATTGTATTTCATCGCTTACCTCTCTAAAAAAGCTGTTTTGTTCTATTTCGATAGGTGTTAATATTTTTTTGTTTTTCATTATAATGCCTCTATTACTTTTTGTTGTTTTTCAAATAGTTCTTTAGTTCCCTTTTTTGCAAGGGTTAGTAATTTAAAAAATTCTTCTTCAGAGAAAGGTTTTTTTTCAGCAGTTCCTTGTATTTCAACTATGCCACCTTTTTCTGTTAGCACGAAGTTGCAGTCGGTTGATGCAGAGCTGTCTTCGTCAAAATCTAAATCTAATAAATATTCGTAGTTTACTATTCCACATGAAATTGCAGAAATTTTGTCTGTTATAGGTAATTCTTTTAATTTTTGTTGATATTGTAATTTTTTCATTGCTATATATAATGCAATATATCCTCCAGTTATTGATGCGGTTCTGGTACCACCGTCTGCTTGGATAACATCGCAATCTATTATTATTTGTTTTTCTCCCATTTTATTGGTGTCTACAATTGATCTTAATGATCGTCCTATCAATCGTTGAATTTCCATGGATCTGCCAGATTGTTTTCCCTTTACCTGTTCTCGTTCAATACGAGAGGAGCAAGATCTTGGTAACATACTATATTCTGCAGTTATCCAACCACATCCAGAATGTTTTAAAAATAAAGGAACTTTATTTTCTATTGTTGCAGTACAAATTATTTTTGTGTCACCAAAAGATACTAAACACGATCCGTCGGCATATTTATTTATATTTGGTATTATTTCAACTTTTCTTAATTCATTATTTTGACGATTGTGAGCTCGCATTTTTGTCCTTGAATTTAATTAAGAGTTTAATTATATTTCCTCATTATTTATATATAATTTTTTTTGAAAAGGCAAGTATGAAAGATTATTTAAAAAAATCTTTGGATGTTTTTGCAAGATCAGTTGATGATTTAGCAAAAAAGGTTTTTTATTTGCAAGATAATTTAAAATCTCGGGATGAAGGAGAGCTTTCTTTTTATAAAAAAAAATATGGTGAAGCTTTGGCTTATATAGATCAATTGAAACAGAATTTGCAGTTAGAAAAAAATAAAATAAATATTGCTCTTTCTGAAATAAGGGATTTGAAAGTTTTGATTAAAAATAAGGTTAATGAGCTTTAGGTTTGTTTTATGCCAACAGTTAGTTTTAAAATAAATTCTAAAAATTATTCTGTTGATTGTGCGGTTGGCCAGGAGGAAAAGATAGCTGGTATCGCAGTATTAATAGATAGCAAAGTAAAACAGCTTAAGTCTATGTTTGGCAGTATTGATAATGAAACATTATTTTTAATGGTGTGTATTTTGACCTTTGGAGATGTTGATAAGTTAAAACTTAAAATTGCTGATATGGAAAGGCAAATGGTTGAGTTAAAAAAGAATAATTTATCTGATACTAGTTTTGATGAGGAAATAATTTCTGATGAACTTATTAATATGGCGAAGAAGGTGAAGAGTTTGTCAGATAGTATAAGTATAGATATTTAATGGAGTTTGATATGTTTATAAAAAATAATAAAAAACTTAATAAAAATGAAATGGAAGACACAGTTGTTGAGATAGTGAAGTCGGCTAAAGCTGAAAGCCAATTTTCTGTTTTCCAGATAGTTATTTTTGCATTTTTATTTGTCGTAATGATTTGGATTATAGGTTTTTTAACTGTTGAAATGAGAGAACAAAGAGCTCAACTTATTCTTTTAAATAAGAGGCTTTCCCAGGTTGAAACAGGTGGGGTAGATTTGCTTAAAAATTATATAGATAAGATAAGAGATTTGCAAAAAATTGATATACAAGAACAAGTTCAAAAATTTGGTGATGATATTAAGGATAATATAAAAAAAGTTAGAGAATTAATGTTTGATAAGGTTGATTTATTACGCCTAGAGACCAGAATGAAAAATTTGGAAGATTATAATAGTAAGTTTAGAGGACTTAATCTTATAAAATTTACTTCCTTTATGGTTCTTCGTGATGCGGTGAATAGAGGTAGTTCGTTTAGAAAAGAATTTGATATTTTTAAAGAAATAATGGGGGAAAATAAGGATTTAGAAGCTTTATCTAAAACTTTGGATAGAGTGAAGGATATTGGTATTAAAAATTCTGTATGGTTCAGGGATGAATTTAAAAAAATTTCAGGTGATATAGTCTTTGCATCAAAAAATAAAAATCCCGATAGTATAAGGGATAAAGTTTTAAATAGGTTAATGAGTATTTTTAAGATAAGAAAAGTTTCTTTTGAAAAGAGCGTTGAAGATAAGAATATAGAGAATGTTGAATATTTGGTTAAATATATTGGTGATAGATTAGATATATTTGATTTAAGAGGGGCGAAGGGTTATTTATTGGACTTGCAGAGAATTTCTCCTACTGCATTTAGTGTTGCATTGGATTTTACAAATTCTTTGGATTATAGATTGGCGTTTGATGAAGCTATGTCTAATTTATTTGGTGATATAGTTAATTCAGCTCTTGTCGATATAAAGTTCAATAAATTATAGTGTAGGTTAGTTATATGTTTAAATTGATTTTTAGGAAGTTTTTATTTTTGGGATTACTTGTTTTGTTTTCAATATTTATATCTCAAAATCTTGGGCATGTTAATGTTTTGTGGTTTGGGTATAGTGTTGAAACCTATGTCCCTGTTTTGGTTATTTTACTTTTAATTCTTATCTGGATTTTAAAGATTTTATTCAAATTTTTGAAATTTGCTTGCAAAATTTAAAAAGGTTGTTATTATTTTGCCGTTGTTGCCGGCGTAGCTCAGTTGGTAGAGCAGTTGATTTGTAATCATCAGGTCGGGAGTTCGAGTCTCTCTGCCGGCACCATTTTTTAGTTTACTGCTTTTCAGCATTGTGTCTGTGTTTTTAGTTATTGAAAGTATTTCATTTTTTTTGCATTATAATTTCCCTGTATATGATCTTTTATGTTTAGATTAATTAATCTTTTTCAAATGGTTATAGTTTCGAGTAAATTTTTGCCTAATTTGGATAGTTTTTAAATAATCAAGATATCGCTTTCTGAGTGATTTATGTGAATAAATTACTTGAATTACTGATTTTTATCTTCTTGATTTCGCTATAAAATTATATATGACAAATAAACCAACGTCTAGATTATTATATCATAAATTTAGTTTTAGCACAATAAAAAACTAATAAATCTTCACCAAGATGTAAAAAAAAATTATACCGAATAGACGTTGGTTTATTTAGAGAGAAAATGTATATGTAAATCTTAGAAAATAAGGAAAATCATGAATAAAGATATAATTGAATTAGATGGTGTGATTATAAAATTCTGTTAATGGTGTAGATGAGTTTTTTGTGTATTAGAGTGCATTTTTAATAAAGTTATGATGAAAGTAGGTAATTATGAGAAAAATTTTGTTGGTATTTTTTTTCTGTAGTATTTCAAATTGTTTTGCGAATTCAGCAAATTTGGAAAAATTTGTTTCTTATGATAATGGTGATAAAGAACTAATTAAAAATTTTATAGAAGAGGTTTATAGACGTTATCCTGATACGAAATCTATGAAGTTTGAAAATTCTTTTGATAATGATTTTCTTATATCGTTAATTCGTTCAGTTTTAGCTGAGAAAGTTTATAAAGAGTACAAATATGAATTTATTCAAAAATTCAAAGAAAAATCTGCAAGAACAGGCCGCCCTATTATGGGATATATTGAAACAAATGAAAAAGGTCATTGTTTTAAAAATGGTAAATGTACTAATAAATTAGGAATATCAGAAATAGATTTTGATAATGAAATTGCAAATTTACCGAATACAACAAAAATATCTTCATATCATCTGTACAATGGAAAGTTTGATACTAAAGATTGCTGGTATAAAGGAGATGCTGGTCAGGGAAACATTTGTGATATATCTGATGAGTTGGAGGATGTTGGATTTCATATTGCTGAAGATAATAGTTCTTTATCTGGATTTAATAATTCTTTTAGTGGGTATTTACGATTTGAAGATTCTGATTCAAATAACAATACTTATAATTCTATTACTGTTAGTTTAGATGGAAATTCAACTTTACAATTGGATAGTGATAGTTCCTTTGATTATATTTTAAGTGTTTTTAAGGAAGATGCAAAGTTATCTGATAAGAAAAATAAAGATAGGCAGGATACAGAGTATAGTAAAATGGGTTTTCGAGAAGGAAAGTTCCCAAAAACAAAATATGATAAAGAAGTGTATAATGCTCCTTGGGTTGTTGACAGTACAACAGTCGAGATTGTGGATGAACATAGAAAAAGTTCAAAAGGAGATAAATAATGAAAAAAGTTTGTATTTTAATATTAAGTTTAATTATATTTAACAGTATTTTAAAGGCAGAAATTTCTGTCTTTTTGCAAAATGTTAATTCTAAAATCGAAGCTGTACAAAATTCTTGCTCGGGAATTAAATCTAATATTGATAAAATTTTTGGTTTAAGTGTGGCAACAACAGTTAGTTCAGGTCTTGGAAGTGTAGCTGCAAGTGGGGCTTTGGCTGTTGGTATTATGAAGGCGAAAACTGATAAAAAACTTGAACAATTAAAAAAGCTTTCATCATATGAGCTTTATAAAGAAGTTTTAAATTTGGAAAATAAGCTTAAAGAACAATCTGCATTAGAAAAGAAATCTAAAGTTCTTGGTAATGTGCGCACTGGTCTTATGATTGGTGCTACTGTTACAAATTCTGTATCGACAGGAACGTCTTTGGGTGTAACATTAACAACTGCTAAGTTGGCTGAAAAAATGGTGCAATGTAATATAGATCTGCAAGCTTTGAAACTTGCAAAAGTTGAGTTGGAGGCTGAAAATATAGAAAGTAAAAAAGCTGACGCAATACTTTCTGTTTGTACAGGCTATGACCATGGAAATATCAAATTATTGAAAAATTTGGCGACTGCAAATGCTGTTGTTTCAGGTATTGGGACTGTAACTGCTGGTGTCGGAAGTATTACTTCAGCAATGGCAAATTCGAAACAAGTTCGTTATAATGATTCGAAAGCAGGTAAGAAAAAAGAAAAAGGTTTGAATCTTGCATCCAATATTTTGGTCGGCGTTACAATTGGAACAAATGCTACTTCAACAGCATTGTCAGCAGCCCAAATCTCAAAAGTAAAGAAAGATAGCGGGATAGCTGAAAAGTGTGAAAAAGTATTGTTTTAGAAATTGTTTGTTTAGTGGTGGTTTTATTTTTCCTTATTAATAAATATTGACAAATATTTAAATTTGGGTATTGTAATTGCGTTTTATTGATAAGGTTTATAATATGAATAATTTTGCAATATTTTTATATAGTGATACTTATACTTCCGATAGACGAATAAAAGATAATATAGAAGATTTATTAAAGTCTGAAAGTTTGAAATATAAGAAATATAATTGGAAAGAATTTAATATTCAAAATATTGTAAAAGATATAGAAACAAGTAAAAATATTTATGATAATATTATGTTGGTTTCATATTTTAATGCTTTTAGTATGCAAAATTTTGATATTAAAGCAATAAAATATCTTTCTATGCAGTATCCTAATTTAAAAACGGTATTGTTTGGTGATAATGTGAAGGATAATTTGGAATTTGATGGTGTAAAAAATTTGTCTGTTATTTTACCTGATGATAAATCTTATGAATATGTTGATAATAAAAATGTAAATTTTAAAAAATATAAAGCAGATTTAAATAGTGGTATAGGAAAAAAGAAAATAGAGGAATTTTCATCTTGGTTTGAACGTAGAAATGAAGTGATTTCAGATGATATAAGATTTTTATTAATGTCTGGTGCAGATGTATTTTTTGTAAATAATAAAGTAGAAACCAAGGAGAGATATATCTCTTCATTTAATGATGGTCATAAATTAGAAATACAATTAGAAAATCAGGATAATTTAGATAAAATTGTGTCTGGTATTTGTAATAACGATAATGATTTAATAATAAATTTTTCCAATACTTATGGTTGGGACTCTGTTTCTGATAGATATAAGGAAGGATTGGAAGATAGAGACCCTAGGGTAAGAAAATATTTTAATGAATTAGTGGATAAATTTACTAAACAAATGAAAACAAAAGAACAATTAAACGATAAAATTGTTGTTAGATATTTTGTTGATTTAATTAGGACAAATATGAAACCACAAAGGTATTTATATTTTATTTTTAATAATGATGTTTATGTCTTACAAAAGAATCAGACAAAAATTTCATCTTTAAATGCTGATTATATAATTAGAACAATAGATAGTGAAATAATAGAAAATAGAAAAGCAATTATTGGTAATGATTATAGAGAAAGTTATTATTATTTACTTTCGCAAGCAGTAAAAATGCAAAGTAATATTCATTTAGAAAATGATTTAGCAAAATCTTTACCAGATGTAATTGAACTAGGAGCAAAACCAAAAAATATTAATTCTGATTATTTTGAATTTAAACATGATGGTATAGAAGTTAATGATAGATTGAAATATGCAAAGGAAAACAATTTAAAATTATCAACAAAATCTATGACTTTTAAAAAATTAATAAATGATATTAATAAGGAAAATATGAATAGAACAAATATGAATAAAAAATTATTGGATGATATTTTACCCAACGTAAATGGAAATTTAAGATAAAATTGAAAATAAGGATTTATTATGAAGAATATAGTTTTTGTATTTACGGATAATAATTTTGCTCGCTATACCAGTTCTCTTATAGCGTTGGCCGTGGAAAATTCAAATAATTGTAAGGTGTTTGGA
The DNA here is from genome assembly GCA_963544995.1 of uncultured Alphaproteobacteria bacterium. Taxonomy (GTDB): domain Bacteria; phylum Pseudomonadota; class Alphaproteobacteria; order Rs-D84; family CACZYB01; genus CACZYB01. The sequence continues at coordinate 19,189 of CAUUHH010000006.1, forward strand.
GTAACAGATAAACTGTATGCGGAAGAAAATATAAAATCTTGTTATGATAAGGGTTATAATGTTGTTTTATTTACCTCTGCTGCATTTGATAATAGTTTTGTAAAATTAATGGCACTTAAGTATCCGAAGACAAAATTAGCATTTACATCAGACAGATTTTATAACATGGATTTATCCGGTATTAAAGAAGCATCGCTTGTTATGCCAGAAAGTGCAGTAAAGAAATATATTGAAATATATAAAAATGTGAAATTTACTCCCTTTTATGCTGATTTAGTAAGTTGTGAATCAAAAAAGGATATAGAATATAGAATAGATTTATTTAAAAAATTTAATCCAGAAATTTCAAAAAATATTGAAAGAATGTTAAGTGATTCTGCAGAAAGTTTCTTTTTAGGTGGTAGAGTTGCATTAGAAAATGGTAAATTTAAAGAAAATACACCAGCAATTTTTGAAAAAGTTGCGAGTGATATTGTAAAAACGAAGAAAGATTATGTAGTTTCATTTCATGGACTTCGTTCTTTTACTCGTGGTGATAAGGTAGTGGATTTTAATCCTGTAAATGCCTTTTATAATACCATAAAAAATAATATTTCTGAAGGACAACGTATAGTTATGCTTACAAAAGTTCAAAATCAGGAAACTAAAGCATTAGATAGTAGTATTAGAGAGATATCTTTGGTAAATAATAGAATTATTGATAAAACCACGCCTGTTAAGAAAGATATTGGAGCGGCAGGTTATTATTATATTTTACAGCAATCAATAAAAAATGGTAAACAATTGAATGCAACAGTTGAACAGATGAATTTTATTCCGGAAGCTTTGGAACTTGGTGCAAAAGTTACAGATTTTAAACCTTATAATTGGGAATTAAGTGTTCCATCCAATGTAGATGTTTATAGAAAATTGTTTGATACATATAATAAAGATAAGACTGTTTTAAAAAATGCAAATAAAGCATTTAAGGATTTTATTAAATCTTTGAGTGTTTCTGGTAATTTTAAAGATAGTAATTTGACTTTGGTATTGGAAAATAATCAAAATATTAGATAGTTTATTTTAAAACTACTATTTATAATTTTAGAGTTATCATATTATTGGATGTAAAATATATTTTATCGTCCAGTTCCAGTGATATTATTGCAGAGTTTATTTTGATTTTATCAATTTTAGAAAATTCACGATAAATCATATCAATTGATGTTGGAGATGAATTTAGTAAAGACAGTATTTTTGATTGAATTTTATTTTCTGTATTGTTTGAATTTATCTTAAATTCTGAAATGTCTTCATTTACAGATAGTTTTAAATCTTGTTGTGTATAAAAATTATTTATATCAGATTTAGACAATGTGTTTATTATATCGTGTGTGTTTTCTACTAATGTGGCACCATTTTTTATAAGGTAATTTGTCCCATTTAGATTATTTGATATTGGAAAACTTGGAACTGCCATTACTGTTCTGTTTTGGCTTTTTGCATATTTTGCTGTAATAAGGCTGCCTGATTTTATATTTGCCTCTATTACTAATGTTGCAAGTGATAATCCAGATATGATTCTATTTCTTTTTGGAAATAAATTTGCCGCTGGAAGAGTTCCTATTGGCATTTCACTTATAATTGCCCCTTGGTTTATAATTTCATAGTACAATTTTTTATTTGTTTCTGGATAGATATTATCTATCCCGCCTGCAAGAACAGCAATAGTTTTATTTTTTATATTGTTTGAAGATATAGCACCCATGTGTGCATGTGTATCAATACCAATTGCCATGCCAGATACTATTTCATAGTCATTATCAACTAAATCCTTTGCAATATTTGAAGTAAAAGTTTTTGCATTAATACTTGCATTTCTGCTGCCAACAATAGCAATAGTTTTTGACGTTTGTAATGTTTCAATATTTCCTAAAACATAAATTAAAGCTGGCTTTTCAGGAATTTGATTTAATAATTTTGGGAAATTTATGTCTGTGCCGAAAATTATATTTGCATTCATAGAGTTTGTTAACTCTATTTGCTTTTTGGCGAAATCCTTTGATGTTGTTTTTATATCTTTAAACTTTTCTAAATATTCTATAGCATTAGATGCCGTTTTATACTTTGATAATAATTTATAAAATGTGACAGATCCAATAGATGGAGTAAAAGCAAGCCTTATATAATCTATTTTTTCTTCATAATTCATATGTAAAACTAATTATTTTTTATTTGCTTTTTTACTAGATGATTTTTTATTATCTGATTTTTTTAAGTTTATATTACTTTCAGTTCCATTTAGTAATCTTTTAATATTATCTTTATGTCTGTATATAATTAAACCTGTAGTAAATATGTATGTATATAATATCCAAAATTCATCAAATCTTTGCATAAATGGAATAGCAATTAATGTTAAAACAAGCGAAATAAGTGCAGCAAGAGAAGATTTTTTGAAAATAAAAGCAATGGTTAGCCATATTGCAAGTGCAGTTAATGGTAATATTGGAATATTTGGACCTATCCATTTAGTTATTAAAAATAATGAACCAAATGCTGTTGCAACACCTTTACCACCTTTAAATTTAAGGTAAATAGGAAAAATGTGTCCTATTACAGATGATAAAACAATTATTGATATAAATTTAGCTTCCATTAAACTAATTACTAATATAAACGAAAAAGCTTCTAATGAGAATTTATCATTTGTGTTATCAATTAAGTAAAGTATAAAACATCCTACTAAGATTGATATGAAAACAGATAATATTGGTTTTAATGCGTCCAAAATTACTGTGAATAAGGCTAAAGTTTTAGAACCTGTGCGAAGAACGTTTGTAGCGCCTATATTTCCACTTCCTATTTCCCTAACATCTTTTTTTAAAAATATTTTTGTTAACACTAAACCAAATGGTATGCTACTAATTAAGTATGCTGGTACTGCTATTAATGAAAATAATGCTACAGAATTTAATATTGAATTATTCATGATATCTTTTTACATCCTTTCTGGAATATTTATTTTTATAATGTTTGTAAAGATTTCGATTATTTTAAGACTTATATAAAGTAATTTCAATCTTGAATTATATATATTTTGATTGGTTTCTCCCTTTATATGACAATTGTGGTAAAAATCATTTATTATAACTGTTAATTCGTATATATATTGAACTAGTATATTTATTGCCCTTGTATTGAAAGATTTTTCTATAATTTCATTAAATTCAAGTATTTTAAGAACAAGATCTCGTTCACTTTTTTGATTTATAACAATAGGAAATTTTATAATTTCTTTTAATTTATCATCATTTATATCTAATTCTTTTAATATAGATTTGATTCTTACTGCGGTATATAATACATAAGAACCGGTTTTCCCTTCGAAATTTACGAATTTTTCAATATTAAAGATGTAGTCATTTTGTCTTGGATTTATTAGATCTGCAAATTTTATGGCCGCGATTGCGATGTCATTTGATATTTTATTTATTTCTTCTTTTGATAAATCATTGGTTTTAGAGTTAGATAAAATTTTTTCTTTTGCGAAGGCAATAGTGCTGTCTAGTAATTCATTTAAGCTTACATTATCACCATCTCTTGTTTTAAGAGGTTTTGCGTCCAATCCCAAAACAGAACCAAAACCTAGATGTTCTAGTTCAGTTTTGCCCTTAATCCCTGTTAAATCTGCAACGGAAAATACTTGATGGAAATGTAATTCTTGACGACTATCAACTACATACCATATGTAATCAGCTTTTTCTCTTTTTATCCTATCATACAAAGTTGCGATATCTGTCATTCCATACATAATTGCACCATTACTTTTAAGGACTATAAATGGAGGAACATTGTTGTTATGTAATGGATAATTATATAAAAATATTACTTCTGCACCTTCGGATTTTGATGTAAATTTTTTATCATTAAAATATTTAACAAGATAATTTACATCATCATTTGTATCACTTTCACCTTTCCATAAATCAAATTCTATATTTAATATGGATAAAGTCTTCTTTATATCATTTATTGAAATATCACAGAAATTTTTCCATATATTTACATTTTCAGGATCTTTATTTTGTAATTTTTTTGTTTCTTCTTGGCATATATTCATAAAATTTTCGTCTTCTTTTGATCTTTTTGATGCTGCCGGATAAATTTTATTTAATTCATTTACAGAGATAGGTAGTTTTATTTTTTGTTCTTTTATTGAAGCAATTATCATCCCCATTGGAAGACCAAAATCTCCAAGATGTATATCTCCTATAACTTCATGCCCCATATATCTTGCTAAGTTTTTTAGGGATTCACCTATAATACTTGCTCTTAGATGCCCTACGTGTAGTGATTTTGCGATGTTTGGGCCACCATAATCTACAAATATTTTTAGCTTTTTTTCTGGAATATCTTGTTTTAAAGAAAAATAATCTAAACTTTTTGATAAAAAATTATTTGAAACTGTTATATTTATAAATCCGCCAACTGATGTTAATTTTATATTTTCATCTTCTATAAAATTATTAGCAGCATCAATTATTTTTTCAGCTATTTCTTTTGGATTTTGTTTTAATTTTTTTGCAATATGCATGGCAATATTACTTTGAAAATCAGATAAATCTGGCCTATTAGATTTTTCTATGATATTTGCATTAGGATCCATATTAAAATCTAATTTATGGATAGATTTTAAAATTATTTCTTCTATATATTTTTTTAATAAATTCATTTAAAAACCTTTAACCAATCAATCCAATCATTTTTTTTACGTTATATAATGTATCTTTAGCTGTTTCTTTTGCTTTTTGTGCGCCTTCAGATAAGCATTTATCTAAAAATTTTGTATCATTTATAATAGAATTATATTTTTCCCTGTATGGCTTTAAATATGAATTAATAGTTTCAGCCAATTGTTTTTTTGCGTCGCCATATCCTATTCCGCCAGATAAAAACTTTTCTGTATAAGAATTATCAACATTAAAAATCTTCATCAATTTATATAATAAGCATTCTTTATCTTTTGGATCATTAATAGGAATACTATCAGTTGGTATTTTCATAACTTTTTTGAAAGTTTCTTCTTTTGTTGAAAATAACTCTATTGTATTGCCATAGGATTTACTCATCTTTCTTCCATCTAATCCTATAATAGAAAAAGTATGTTTTATAGATTCTTTTGGAAGTTTAAAGGTGTTACAATTGTATAAATTATTGAAAGTATTTGCTATATCACGAGCAATTTCTATATGTTGTTTTTGGTCCTGTCCTATAGGTATTGTATCAGCCTGCATTATAAGGATATCGCTTGCCATAAGTATTGGATAGGTAAATAGACCCATATTTACATTATCGTCGTTACCATCTTTATCAATAATTGCTTTATATGCATGTGCCCTGTTCATTAATCCTTTTGATGTGTAATTCATTAGTAAACTGGTAAGTTCAAATATTTCACTTATATCAGATTGTTTGTAAAATATGGTTTTTGAGATATCTAATCCAAATGCTAAAAAAGCAGCAGCAATAGAATAAGTCATTTCTTTTAATTTATTAGGATCTTTTACTGAATTTAATGCATGAATATCGGCAATAAACATATAAGATTGTTCATCTGCTGTATTTGCCATATTTATTGCAGGGAGTATTGCTCCATACAAATTTCCAATGTGTAATCCGCCTGTTGGTTTAATACCTGTTAAAATTCTGTTACTCATAATTCTTCTAATTTTATTTAAAAAAGATATTTTTGCAAGTTTTCATTTTTTATAGTGTTATATTGATAATAATAAATATATTGACAAAATTATTTTCTTATATTATATTTTGTCTATATAATTAAAAGGTTTAGAAATGGGACAATTTTTTGATAAAAAGTTTACTTTAAATTATCTGATTACTATTTTGTTTCTTGGTGCAGCTGTATTATTTTTACATAATGTACTGTTTGCTGTTTGGCATATAAATATATTTAATTTTAATCATATTGAAAAGTTATTTAAAATTATTGTTAGTGGGAAAATTTTTTCATCAATGAAATATTTATCTTTCTTTATTTCTTTAATTGGTTTTTGTATTTTGACTTTGGGTGCCATAAGTCTTTCTATGAGTGTAAATTATATTAAACAAGATATAAAAGATGTTGATAATCCTTCAGAAACAGATGTTGTTAATAAGGTGGATGTTGATGAAAAACTGAAAATTTCTGATAATCAAAAAGTTTCAGCTTTAGAGGATAAAAAGTTAAAATTTTCAATGTACGATAACCCAAAAGAATCCGTAAATAATAATGAATTATCCGAATCTTCAAAGATAAAATTAGAAAACAATATGAATGAAAATTTACCTGATATTTCAGAGTTAAGTAAGAATAATAAATTAGAATTAAACGAAAATGAAGAACGTGAAAAATTACAAAATAAAATTCAAGAATTAATGAAACAAATTGATTCAAGTAAAAACGATATTGAAGATGTAAAAGAAGAAAATAACTTTAAAAATCAGGACAATAAATCAGAAAAATTATTATCTCATGTTGACTTTGTAAAATATTCTAATCCAGTTGATAAAGTAGATCCAACTTTAATAAATGCAGAAAAAGTATTAGATGAAATGAATTATAAAAATATTTCAGAGGATCAAAATATTTTAATGGAGCAATGTATAATAGGTTCAGGATGTAAATTATTGAGTGAAATTAGGATAGGAGATACAGGAATAGATTATGTCGCTGTTTCAAAAGATGAAATTTCTGTAATACAGTTGGATAATTCTTCTGGAAATTGGATGGCAAATGAAGAAGTGATAGTTGGAAATGATAAACCATTGTGGTATAGTGAAGAAGGAAATAAAATATCCCCAATTTATAGAGCGATAAGTGCAAGAAATGATATAGTTTCATTACTTAATAATGCTGTTAATATTCCTGTAAAAGCATATGCTTGTCTTGTAGATAGTAATATTTCTAATATGGATGAGTTAGAGACAATCCTTAAGAAAGAGAATGTTGAATTATTAAGGCTTGTTATTCCAGGAACAGATGAAATTTTATTAGATGATATTGTTAAAATAAATGATTTATTTGCTCCAAATTCAAGACAAGAACCAGATGCTAAAACAATGAATAGTATAATAGATATATTGGAAAAAGCAGAGATTCCTGAATAATAGTTGTAATTATTAGCTTATTAAACCTGTTCTTTACTTTTATAAAAAATGTATATAAACTATAGAAATTATTTTTTTAAAATTTTACTAAATAGATAAAGGAATTTAAAATGTTTAATAAACATAATGAAATGTCTTCTTTGGTTGAAACTATGGTGGAGCTTTTAAATAAGTATAATTTATCAGAAATAGAATATGAAAAAGGAGATTCAAAGGTTAGAATTTCTAATCAAAAAACTGGTGCTGTTGTTGCCCCTAGTTTTGTTCCAAATATTTCTAATCCTGCTGCAACAGTTCAAAATGTAGAAGATGCTTCTTCATCCAATAATAATATTGATTTATCCAAAGCTTTTAAATCGCCTATGGTTGGTGTTGTTTATTTGAAACCAGAACCTGGTGCAAAAGAGTTTGTTGTTGAAGGTCAATCTGTTAAAAAGGGTGATACCTTGTGTTTGATAGAGGCAATGAAAACATTTAATCCTGTTAAGTCACCAAAAGATGGTGTTGTAAAGAATATTTTGATAAAAGAGGCTGAAACTATAGAATATGAACAACCTTTATTTATTATAGAGTAATAGTTTTAGATAATTTTAAAATCAAAGAGGTTCGTATGTTCAAGAAGATTTTGATTGCAAATCGCGGAGAGATTGCTCTTCGTGTAATTCGTGCTTGTCGAGAAATGCAAATTTCAACTGTGGCTGTGCATTCAACGGCTGATAATGATGCCATGTTTGTGAAGATGGCAGACGAATCTGTTTGTATTGGTCCTGCATCGTCTGCTGAATCCTATTTGAATAAATCTGCAATTATTTCTGCGGCTGTTATAACAAATGCTGATGCAGTACATCCAGGATATGGATTTTTATCTGAGAATGCAGAATTTGCAGAAATGTTGAAGGATCATGGAATATCTTTTATTGGTCCAACCTCGGAACATATAAGGCGTATGGGAGATAAGGTAGAAGCAAAAAGGACTGCGATAGAGCTTGGAATCCCTGTTGTTCCTGGTAGTGATGGAGCATTGGAAAATATAGATGATGCTATGAAAATGGCGAAGTCTATTGGTTATCCGGTTATAGTTAAGGCTGCAAGTGGTGGTGGTGGAAGAGGAATGAAAATTGCTTTTAATGAGACAGAATTAAAAGAGCAGTTCCCAATTGCGAGAAGTGAAGCAAAGGTAGCTTTTGGTGATGATAGAGTTTATATGGAAAAGTATTTGGTAAATCCAAAGCATATAGAAATACAATTGATAGGTGATAAATTTGGCAATGTAGTGACAATCGGTGAGAGAGATTGTTCTATGCAGCGAAAAAATCAAAAGATTATAGAGGAAGCTCCGGCTCCGACATTACCTAGGAATGAAAGTTATGAAATACAAAAAATAGTTGCTTCTGCTATGTCTAAGCTTAAATATGAAGGTGCGGGAACAATAGAATTTTTATACGAAAATGGTAAATTTTATTTTATGGAAATGAATACAAGATTGCAAGTAGAGCATCCTATTACTGAGCAAGTTTATGGCGTTGATTTGGTAAGAGAGCAGATTAGAGTTGCATTTGGTGAAAAATTATCATTAAAGCAAGAAGATATGGTTCCAAAATGTCATGCAATAGAATGTCGTATAAATGCAGAAGATCCTGATACATTTGTTCCATTTCCTGGAACAATAAAATATTATCATGCGCCTGGAGGATTAGGTGTTAGGGTTGATAGTGGTATTTATACTGGTTATAAAATTCCATCTTGTTATGATAGTATGATTGCTAAACTTATTACTTTTGCTCCAACTAGAAGTGAAGCAGTTACAAAGATGTATTATGCTTTGGATGAAATGATTGTTGATGGAGTAAAGACATCTATTCCTTTGCAGCAAGAATTATTGTTACAAACAGAATTTAGAAATGGAAATTATCCTATTCATTGGCTTCAGGATTATATTAAAGAAAAGCATGATAAACAAGAGCGAGAAGAGTTGTTGAGAAAAGAACAAGAAGAGCAGAATCGTTTAAAAAATCTTCCTCTGAATGAAAAAATTATAGATGCGATAAAAGAGACTGCTGATGCTGTTGTGGAGGTGTCTTTAGAACTTAGTGAGACTGCAATTGATAAATTGGAGGATACTGTAGATTTGGTAAGTGATATTACTAATAAAATTGGAACAAAAACTATCGAAACTGTAAAGATTGCGACAGAAAAAACTAAAGGTATTGGCAAAAAAGTCGTTGATACAGCAGGTATAGTTGCTTCAAAAATTACAGAAACAACAGTTAGTGTTGCAAAATCTGGTATAAATAAGGGAATTAATAAGATATCTAAAAATAAGAAATAGTTTGTTTATTGTGTATTTTATTTTTCGAAGCTTGCAATTAATTCTATATGTTCTGTTAGTTTGAATTGATCTATTGGAGTTATTGTTTTTATTTTATATCCAGCATCTAGTAGAATTTTGCAATCTCTTTTAAATGTAATTGGATTACAAGAAACGTAGATTAAATTTTTTAGTGAAGATTTGGTTATTTGTTTTATTTGGTTTATTGCGCCTTCTCTTGGTGGATCTATTATTATTAGGTCTAATTGGTTTAATACACTTTCCTTTATTGGTTTTAAAAATAAATCTTGGTGTATCCCGTTTACTGGCAGATTATATTTATGTGCAGCCTTATTAAGGTTTGATATGGCATTTTTATCATTATCGAATGAAATTATACTGTTCGAGTAATTGTATAAATTAAAAGAAAATAATCCAAGTCCACAAAATATATCGGCAATTTTAAGTTTGGTATTTGTATTTAGTTTTGTTTTTATATCTGTAAAATCATTTTCTATACAATATTTTACGGTATCTACTATTTTTTGTTCACTTTCGTTGCTTACTTGTAAAAAAGATGTTGATGGTGTTTGAATATCTATATTATTAAAATTTATTTTTGGTATTTCTTTTTTGTAAATTTCTACAATAGGTCCATTTATATTTTTATTTGATAAGATGTTTTTTAAATTATTTCCCGTTGCAGTTATTTCTACTATATTAGTATTTTCTTTTCCAAAGGTATTAATTTTAGAGATATCTAATTTCATTATATTTATATTGTTTAGATTTATAATAATTCCATTATTTACTTTTGTTATATTTATATTTCCTTCACTTCTTTTTACAAAAGTGATTAATAAAGATTTTAATTTAGGAATTAAATTATTTATTTCAGCTTCTATCAATGGACATTTTGAAATAGGAACTACATTATTAGTTTTTGTCTCATGAAAACCTATATTATTTCCAAAATCCACTTGAAATTTAACTCTGCGTCTTGGTCCATTTATTGGAATTATATTTTTTATTATGGATGTATCTATTAAATCTGATAACAAATTGCATAAATTGTTATATTTATATTTTAAATACTCACTTTCTTGTAATTTAAATAAATTACATCCACCACATTTTCCAAAATATTTACAATTATTTAACATAAATTTTTTATTATCCTGTGTTTTGATTTATTTTATAATTTATAAAGGTTCTCGCAAGTAATATTTATTGTTAAATATTTTTTTATATGTTAGCATCAAAAATTGTTGAGATAGAAAAGGAAAATTTTATGTCAGATAGTTCTAATGTATTAAAATTTATATTATTTCTTATGATTTTGTATTTATTAAAAGTTGCAGATTTTATATTTTTACCTTTTGTAATTGCATTATTTTTCTTTTCTCTTATTTATATACTTTCATCAAAGTATAAACAGTTTTTGTTGGATAGATTGCATTTACCAATTTGGACTGCAGCATTTGCGAAGGCTTTGTCGATAATTACTATTTTTGGAGTTGTTTATTTTATAGTAGTAGGGATAGAAAGTAACATAAATAATGTCTATTACAGGTTTGCAGATTATCAAAATAATATAAATCAATTGATGGAAAAAATAAGGATATTGCTTGGTTTGAATCATAAAATAACTATTTCTAGTTTATTAAAAGATGTAAATATAACAAAAAGTATTGGTAATTTAGCACATGGATTTGCAAGTTTTGTTAGTATGTCTATTATGGTTTTAGTTTATGTGTTGTTTTTATTATTAGAAGAAAAAAGTTTAATAAAGAAGTTTCCGAGTATTTTTGATAATTCGAAGAAACATTCAGAAGCTGTAAAAATGATAAAGAAGATTTATTCTAAAATAGAAATTTATATGTCTGTTAAATTGTTTACCAGTTTTTTAACTGGAGTTTTGGGATATATTTTAATGAAATCGTTGAATTTAGATTTTGCGCTGTTTTGGGCTATATTAATGTTTTTATTTAACTTTATTCCTACTATTGGTTCTATTATTTCCTCGGTATTTCCGATATTGTTTGCTGCGTTGCAGTTTAATGGCGAATTTTTTCCTGTTTCTATTATTGCAATAGGAATAGTTTTTATTCAATTATTAATAGGAAATATAATAGATCCAAAAATTATGGGTAAAAGATTGAATTTAAGTCCTTTACTTTTGATTTTATCACTTGTTATTTGGGGTGGAATTTGGGGAGTTGCTGGAATGTTTTTGTGTGTCCCTATTATGATAATTATAACAATAATATTATTACAGATCCCATCTACTAAAAAATTTGCATTATTGTTAACTAGTGATGGTGAAACTTTTTAATTTTTGTTTAATGGAGTATGAAAATGAAGAAATTGAATAATTTATTGCTTTTATTTTTTCTTATTTTATCGGCGTGTTCTTGTAATTGTAGATATAATGAATATTTGCCTGAAAATAATCCTTTGGTAATTCCTCCTGAATTACAGGTTGAAAAAGCAGATAATTCTGTAAATAAATTAGGAAAGTAAAGTAGTCTTAATATGGTTGGTAATGTAAAAATTACGCCTATGATGGAGCAATATTTAAGGGTAAAATCTGAATATAAGGATTATCTTTTGTTTTATCGTATGGGTGATTTTTATGAAATGTTTTTTTCGGATGCAGAATTGGCATCGAAGGCTTTGGATATTGCTTTAACTAGTCGTGGTACTTATATGGATAGACCGATTCCTATGTGTGGAATTCCATATCATGCTTTTTCTTCTTATATTCCAAAATTAGTTAATAAAGGTTTTAAAATTGCTGTTTGTGATCAAATTGAAACTCCTGATGAAGCAAGGCAGCGTGGGGGAAAGGCAGTTGTTAAAAGAGAGGTAACAAGGATAATAACATCTGGCACTTTAACAGAAGAAAATTTATTACCATCTAATCTTAATAATTATCTGATGGCTGTTTTTTCTTTAAAAAATAAATCAGATTTAAATATTTATGTTGCTATTACTGATATTTCTACTGGTGAATTTAAAATTACATCTTTTATAAATAATGCAGCAGTAGAATTGTTAAGTTATACTATAACGACTAACCCATCTGAAATATTAGTTTCTAATGATATTTTGGATAATACTGATCTAACTGATTGGGTCAATAAATTTAAAGATAAATTTGTTTTGCGCCCAATAACTTTTTTTGATCCAAATGTTGGTGAAAAAACTTTGCAGGAGTTTTATAATATTTCTAATATAAAAGTTTTACTTAATCTTAATGATATTGAAATGGGTCTTTGTGGTGCTGTTTTAAATTATGTAAAATTGACCCAGATACAAAATATACCTAATTTAAGTTATCCTGAAAAATTGTCAAATAATTCTAATTTGAAATTAGATGCGTTTACTATAAAAAATTTGGAAATATTTAATAGTTTGGATGATAGTGATTATAGTAATAATGCTACATTGTTTGGTATTATGGATAAAACAAGAACACCTATGGGTAAAAGGTTTTTAAAAAAAGTTTTGTCTTTCCCGCTAACTGATGCAAAAATAATAAATGATAGACTTGATGTTGTAGACTTTTTTTTCCAAAATATTTCTTTTACAGAAGATTTAAGAGTGTATTTTTCATCAATTTTTGATATAGAAAGGATTTTAGCTAGAATTAGCTGTAATAGAGCTTCTCCTAGAGATATTCAAAATATAGGCATTACATTTAATATAGTAAAATTATTGAAAGATAAAATTTTATCTTTAAATTTAAAAGAGGCTGTTTTTGAAAAAGTTAAATATCCATCTATTTTAACAGAAATATTGGATAATATTTCAGATTTTGAGGAGCTTAGTTTAAAAATACAAAATACCATTATTGAGGATGCTCCGTTTAATATGAATCAATCTGGATATATAAAACCAGAGTGTGATAAATTACTTTGTGAATATAGTGAATTATCACAAAATGCAAAAAAAATTATATTAGATTTAAGTATAAAATATGCGAATTTGACAGGGATATCTCAAATTAAAATAAAATATAATAATATTATAGGTTATTTTATTGATGCTACTCCGAAGCAAGCTGAAATTTTATATAATTATTCTGAAAAATATGGATTTAAGCATAAACAAACTCTTGTAAATGGAACTAGATTTACAACTAATGAGCTTCAACAGGTAGAGCAAAAAATTTTAATGGCAGAGGAAAAATATGCAGAATTAGAACAAAAAATATTTAAAGGGTTGTGTAGTGATATCCTTAAGCAAGCAGATAGTATAAATAGATTGTCAAAGGCTGTTGCAAATCTTGATCTTTTCACTTCGTTTGCAATTTCTGCATATAAAAATAATTATGTAAAACCTGTTATTGATGATAGTTTTGCTTTTAATGTTATAGATGTAAGACATCCTGTTGTGGAGAAATATTTATTTTCAAAAGATAAATCATTTATTCCAAATGACTGTATTTTACAAAATGATGATAAAAATAATACAAAAGTATGGTTATTGACTGGTCCTAATATGGCGGGGAAGTCAACTTTTTTAAGGCAGAATGCTTTGGTTGTTATTATGGCCCAAACAGGTTCATTTGTTCCTGCATCATTTGCACATATAGGTATCGTAAATAAGTTATATAGTAGGGTTGGTGCGTCTGATAATCTTGTAAGAGGAGAATCTACTTTTATGGTAGAAATGAGTGAAACAGCAAGTATTTTAAATAGTGCGGATGATAAATCTTTTGTAATACTTGATGAAATAGGGCGTGGAACAGCGACTTTTGATGGTATGGCAATAGCGGCATCTGTCCTTGAATATTTAGATAGTAATATAAAATGTCGAGCTTTGTTTGCAACTCATTATCATGAACTTACATCGTCTGTAAATTTAATGAAAAATGTTTCAACTCATACCATGGATATAAAAGAATATAATGGTGATATTGTTTTTATGCATAAGGTTATAAATGGTGTCGCAGATAAATCTTATGGTATACATGTTGCAAAACTTGCAGGTATTCCAGATAAAGTGATAAATAGAGCTAAAGCTATTTTGAATAATTTAGAAAATTCTAATACTATTTCTAATTCTGATTTTATGAAATTGGAACCAGATCTATTTTCGTTTAATAAATCAGGTAATGTTTTGGATTCTTCTTATAAATTAAAATATTATGATTTAGTTTCTAATATAAAAAATATTGATTTGGATAATACAACCCCTAAATCAGCTTTGGATTCATTATATAACTTAAAACAAATGATAAATTAAAGTGCTGTTTAAAATTTATTATTGCAAAATATGTTACAATATTCTAATCTAAATTTTGTAATCTAAGAGAGATAAT
>CAUUHH010000007.1:0-31079 GCA_963544995.1 uncultured Alphaproteobacteria bacterium
TCTGATGATTGGGGTTCTCCCAGTTGTACCATCTGTCCTAAAGGTCATTATTGTACGGAAGGTAATAAGTATGAGTGCAGTGATGGATATTATCAGAATGAAGAGGGAAAAGCTGAGTGTAAAGTTATAATAGGACCATATCCTGTAATATATTTTGGATATGGAACAAGCTATCGTAAGGTTAATTGGAGTTGGCATGGCTGTAATACTAATTATACTTGCAGTAACGATATATGTGATGGTGGTTGTGGTAGGCCATGGAATTCATATTGTGCATTTGATGCAGATTCAGAATGTGATTGCCATTTGTACTGGTTTACTTGGAAATGTTATAAGTGTATGGGAAGCGCCTGGGTTGGAGGTGGTGCCAAAATACATATCTATTGTGATAAAATTACTGGTAAAAGAGAGTGGCGTAAAGGTTGGATACAGTATTAATATAAGATAAAAATATTTGTGGTGATAAATTTTTAACTTTTGCTGATGATTAATAATGAGTTAGTAATAGCTTCGATATAATAAATATTTGCTATTGACTAAACCTTTGTATATAAATTATATTTCCTATATTGGAAAGATGGCAGAGTGGTCGATTGCACACGCTTGGAAAGCGTGCATACCGCAAGGTATCGGGGGTTCGAATCCCCCTCTTTCCGCCAGCTAATTATAAATTTATCATTATAGTCAAATTTTCTATTAAATAAAAACATACTAATTTTCATATTTGCTTAATAGTTTTTTTGATAAGTATAATCAAGCATAATTTCCGCAAAAAAATAATTAAAGTTCAATTTTAAATTTCTAATTAAATGCCATAAAAAAATTTCCGTATTGAAAAGGTAATGATTGTATGTTAAAAATAAAAACATTAATTATTAATCAAAAGGAAAAAAATTGAAAATTTGTATAGTTATTCCGACCTATAATGAAATAGGTAATATTGCAGAGATAATAAAGGCAGATATGGCAGTAGAAAGTAGCCTTCATATTTTAGTGGTGGATGATAATTCCCTTGATGGCACAGGTGAAATGGTCGATAAAATCATAAATGATAAAATATATAATGACAGATTACATGTGATGCACAGAAGTGGTAAACTGGGCCTTGGTACCGCATATGTAGAGGGTTTTACTTGGGCATTAAATAATGGTTTTGATGTATGTATTTCCCAAGATGCAGATTTTTCTCATAATCCCAAATATATAAAAGATATGATACGTGAAGTAAAAAACGGAAACGATTTAGTAATAGGAAGCAGATATATAAGGGGTGGCAGTGTAGTAAATTGGGGTATAATTAGAAAAATTATATCCTTTGGCGGATCATTATATTCCAGGATTTTATTACTTTCAAATGTACATGATTTTACAGGCGGTTATAACTGCTATACAAAAAAATCACTTCAAACTATTAACCTTAAAAATATTATTTCTAACGGTTATTGTTTCCAGGTAGAAATGAAATTTCGAAATGTTTTAGCCGGTTTAAAAGTAAAAGAAATTCCAATAATTTTCGAGGATAGAAGAGTCGGCAAATCAAAAATGAGCAAAAAAATTTTTATAGAAGCCATGCTTAATGTTCTGATTATGGCCTTTAAAAGGGGTAGTATAAGAAAATCTATGGATATAAAAGATTCGTAAATATTTAAATAAACAAGGAGGAAGTTATGATTATTTCAAATGAATTACTTAAAAAATTTGATGAAAGTTTTGAAAATGATACTATTAGCAGGGCAGTTACTGGTGCAGTCGCAAAATCAGGGTTTCAGGATGCATCATTAAATAATGAGGTTTTAAAAAATCACAATTTTTTCTTTTCCAATCAAACAAAAAAAGGTGAAATCACAAATCAAAAACGAAGTGGCAGATGTTGGATGTTTGCTGCCCTTAATACCGCAAGGGTAGAAACAATAAAAAAATTCAATATGGAAACAATAGAGTTTTCTGAAAATTATACTTTATTCTGGGATAAATTGGAAAAATCCAATTATTTCCTTGAAAGTATACTAGAAACCTTACACGAAAAAACAGGTAGCAGATTAATAAGTCATCTACTGCAAGGACCAGTCCAAGACGGCGGTCAATGGGCTATGTTTTCAGGTATACTGGAAAAATATGGTATAGTTCCAAAATACATGATGCCAGAAACTTTTCATTCATCTAATACCTCTGGCCTTCTTGAAATACTTACCAGAATGCTTCGTAAATATGCACAAATTTTAAGGAGCAGTTTTGAAAATGGAACCTCTATAGATGATCTTCGCAAAATGAAAGAAGATTATTTATCAAATATTTATTCATTATTGGTAAAGGCCCTTGGCAAGCCACCTGTAAAATTTGATTTTGAATATAAGGACAAGGACGATAATTTCCATAAAGATGTTGGAATTACTCCAAAACAATTTTTTGATAAATACGTGGCATGGAATTTAAAGGATAAAATCAGCCTAATAAATGCACCAACAAACGATAAACCATATGGAAAGGTGTATACCATAAAATACCTAGGAACCGTGAAAGAGGCAGAACCAATAAAACATATAAACGTTCCAATAGAGGTATTAAAGGATGCGGCGATAAAATCTATAAAAGATGGTAATGCCGTATGGTTCGGTTGTGATGTGGGTCAAATGTCACAAAGACAAATAGGTATAATGGATACAGATATTTATAACTATGACTTAACAGTAGGTAAAATGCCAGAATTTAATAAGGCAGAAAGACTTGAATACGGTGAAAGCCTGTTGACCCACGCAATGGTGTTTACTGGTGTAGATTTAGATGCAAATGGAAAACCAATAAAATGGGAAGTTGAAAATTCTTGGGGCGATGAGGTAGGTAAAAAAGGTATCTATTCTATGAGTGATAAATGGTTTGATGAATACAATTATCAAATTATGGTTGATAAAAAATATGTCGATAAAAAATGGTTAAAAGCATTAGATGAAGAAATAGTGGAACTTGAACCATGGGATCCTATGGGTGCCCTTGCATAAAAATAAATTTACAAAATATAATAGGAAAAGGAGCAGATAGCTCCTTTTATTTAATAATAAAATACCATTAAATGATTATTTATCCATGGGTTTAAATGTGAAAATATTATTTCCTATAAAATTAAAAATCATTGCTGTTCCAATCGCAATACATTGTGAATAAAGCTTTGTTATAACAGAAACATCAGAAATATTAAAAACTTTTGAAATAAACACAGTTATCATATTTAAAAAATCATAATTAATATATTTTTGGCAAAAATATAAAACTATTAAATTTATAATAAGAGAAAAAACAGATACAAAAATAAATTTTAATATAGAAATTGTGGAAGATTTTTTCCCGGTCCTATCACAAAATACCCATAATAAGTTGAATATGTAATTAAAAACCACCGCAACACAAAATGAAAACATTGCACTTAATATATGATGGAATCCAATTAAATTCAAACCAGTAAAAACCACTATGTTTACAACAGTCCCAAAACCACCAACAACGGCAAATTTTAAAAATCGTTTAACATTATTTTCAATCACGAACATCTTTAATCCCTCCAAAATTAATTAATCTGTAAAATTGAAAAGTTCTTTTAAAAAAACTGTTATAGGTATAGGTCCTCTCGAAAATCAATTCTGCCTTGTCATATTTATAATTTCTTATTGGAAATCCCTTAAATTGCGACCCACCTATTACAAGTATTATATCCTTACCTATTAATTCTGTAATCGGATGCCATAATTGAAATTGGTCTTTTTTTCTGTAATCAATAGAGTAAATAATCTTATCTGGCATAAAAAAATTAATCATTGCAGTGGTTCTATACCTTGGCGTTGCAATGTATTTTTCCTTTTGCATTATTATTGTTAAATCCTTTGCTGCCTCTCTAAATAAATGGTGATCCAAAAAGTTGGAAGTTTGTTTAATTTTTAAAAATGGAGATAAATAAAGCACAGTAGTAAATATAGATACAAATGAAACAAAATACAAAATCCACCTATCATATTTATTTATCTGCTTGTTTACACCATATGCAATAAACAAAATTACATAAACAGATGCCCACCAATTTTGCATAGTTTCAGAAAAAAATAATGCGACAACAGAAAATATCAAAAATGCAGGTAATACAAACGAAATACATAATTTCGAACTTTCTGTATTCCTTGTTTTAATGGCATTTTTAAATAAAATAACAGGAATAAAAATCCCCATAATAAATAATTGATTCATTAAAAAACGAAGATACCTAACTATATTTAAATTAAATGCACTTTGTCTTTCAATCAAATGATACGAAAACGAAGCAAAATTATTATTAACGTTCCAAACAACTATCGGAATAATCCCTAACATTGCAATACTTCCAGCAATATATAAATGCTTACTTTGCCACAGTTTTCTTAAATTAGGAATTAAAATAGTAGCAATTGTTATTGCGGGATATATAAATACCATCTTGTATTTCGAATTAATACCAAGAATAGTTATAAATGATATTATATAAAGGTATTTTGGATTATCCTCTTTATACAATTTTATGAAATAATAAAACGCCATAATATAAAATAAAATAAATGGAATGTCTGGATTTACCCCTTTTATCCCAAAACTGGATGCAATCCACGGTGTGAAATTTAATAAGGCTACGGAATAAAATGCACCTTTTTCGCTTCCTTTTAATAACAATATTGATTTATAAACATATATACTGATCGCAGAAAACATTAATATGCCTGGTAGCTTTATTGCAAAACTATTCCATCCAAATAAAAATGTTGAAATTCTGATAAGTATTGCAGTAACCGCCGGATGGTCAAAATACGATAATTGCAAATGACGGCTCCACATTGCATAATATGCCGGTGCCCCATCTAAATCAACAAACATGGATATAACAAGTCTTATAAAGGTCAATATACCAAGTAATAAAAATGTTTTCTTTTGATATTTTGTAAGTGTCATATTTTATTTCCTTTTATTTCAAGATATGTTAAATTCTATAAAGCAGCATATCAAGCAAAAAGGTTTTTAAATGCATAAAGAAATTTTAGATAAATTATATTCTATGAAAGACACGGATAAATCTGAAAAACTAAAATACTATTTTAAAACATGCGAGGGAGGATATGCAAAAACGGATAAATGGTTGGGCATTAAAAATCCAGAAATCAGACAGGTAGTAAAAGAATACAAAAAGAAAATAAGTATTAATGATATAATCCATCTAATAAATAATGAGTTTCATGAGGTACGCCTGTTCGCTCTATTATCACTAATAGAATTATTTAATAAAGGTGATATAACTGTAAAAACAGAAATAAAAAACATATACCTAAACAATACTAAATACATAAATAATTGGGATTTAGTGGATTTATCCGCATACAAAATAATTGGAAAATATTGTCTAATTACAAACAATTTTGATATTTTATATGAACTGGCAAATAGTGATGATATGTGGCAGCAAAGAATAGCAATAGTTTCCAATTGGATATTATTTAGAAATAATAAAGAAGATATATTTTTAAATATTGCACCAAAATTTATCAAAAGTAACAAAGATTTAATACACAAAGCTGTTGGTTGGATGCTGCGTGAAATGGGTAAAACATCAGATTCGGGATATAAAAAATTAATATCGTTTTTAGATATTAATGCATCAAAAATGCCAAGAACTATGCTTCGTTATTCAATAGAAAGACTTGATAATAATTTAAAACAAAAATACATGGATAAAAAATAATGCTATACGATGTAATTATTATAGGTGCCGGGCCAAGTGGCCTTGCATGTGCAGCAAATATTAAAGGGACAGTTTTAATCATAGATAAAAATGATAAAATAGGACAAAAATTATTAGTATCAGGTGGTGGTAAATGCAATTTTACCAATATGAATATTTCCGCAAATAATTACTATTCTTCAAATAAAGATAGAGTAAAAGAAATTTTAAAAAATCACTCAATAACAGATATTATTGAACTACTGGATAAATACAATATTAAATACAGTCAAAAAGATAACGGCAAATTATTTGCAGAAAACAGCAGTAAACTTGTAAATGCATTGCAGCAAGAATGCATAAGTAACAATGTTAAATTTGAATTAAATACAGAAGTTGTTAATATAGATAAAAATGAAAATAATACATTTACTGTTATTTCATTAAATAAAAAATACTTTGCAAAAAATGTTGTAATTGCCAGTGGTGGAAAATCTTATTCTCATTTGGGTGGTACAGATTTCGGTCTTAAAATTGCAAAAAAATTTAAACTAAAATTGTTACAAAATCAACCCGCTCTAGTTGGATTAAAATATCCAAATGATTTAAAATGGATGGCAGAATTATCAGGTGTCAGTGTTGATGTAAAAATAACACTTAATGATAAAGTGTTTAAAGGTAGTTTATTATTCGCCCATTATGGAATAACTGGGCCAGTAGTTTTAAATACCAGTCTATACATAAATCCAACAGATATTCTAAAAATAAATTTTGCCATTAATAATACGTTAAATAGCATTCCAAAAAGAGTGATAAAATTATTTACGCAACATTATAATATAGAGGATAAAAATTTAATCATAAATCAACTTTCAAATTTTGAATTTCCATACATAACTTCATTCGGATATGAAAAGGCTGAAGTAATGCGTGGCGGAGTAGAGCTTTCTTACCTAAACGAATTTTTAGGGCATAACAGAGTTCCCGGCCTTTATTTTACAGGTGAAATTTTAGATATTACAGGCATGCTTGGCGGTTATAATATACATGCTGCTTTTGCCAGTGGCAAACTTGCAGCCAGAGGTATAAATAAATCACTTTTAAGATAGTTTTAATTAGAAAATTTAAATTTTTTGTCTAGTAATTTTTAAATAAACTAGCTTTAAAACTCATCTAAAACGATTTTTCATGTTTTTTACGAAATATTAATGAAATTTTTGGCAAACAAAATTTTTATATAAAGTGTAACATATTGAAAATACAAGAATTTTCTTGATTTTAAATAATAAAAATATAAAATATCAAAAAATCAAAACAAAGGAAAGAAATATGGACGAACAAGATCTATTAAATACTAATATTGATAATAATACAGTTGAAAAAGAACTCCATGAAACACACACACAAGAAAGTGATGCCAGCCTTCGCGAGGCACGTGAAAAATTTGCAAACGATGCTGAGGCAATAAAAAAAGCTGAGGTAGAATACTCTGCTGACAGTATAAAATATTTAAAAGGATTGGACGCTGTTAGAAAAAGACCAGGTATGTATATCGGTGATACAGATGATGGAACAGGTTTGCACCATATGGTATACGAGGTTGTTGATAATGCCATAGACGAGGCTCTGGCCGGTTGGTGTGATACAGTATATATTTCCATTAATGTAGATGGTTCTGTTTCAGTAAGGGATAATGGTCGTGGTATTCCGGTTGGAATAAACAAAGAAACTGGCAGATCTGCCGCAGAACTTATTATGACCGAACTTCATGCTGGTGGTAAATTCGATCAAAATTCTTATAAAGTATCTGGCGGACTTCATGGTGTTGGTGTTTCTGTTGTTAATGCTCTTTCATCTTGGCTTGAACTTCGCATCTGGAGGGAAGGTAAAGAACACTTTATGAAATTTGCCGATGGCGCCGTTATAGAACCTATCAGAATTGTAAAGGATTGCGATGAAAAGGAAAAGGGAACCGAGGTTACATTTTATCCATCAAACGAAATATTTCCATCAACAGATTTCGATTTTACAACCATAGAAACGAGACTTCGTGAATTGGCTTTTTTAAACAGTGGCGTAAAAATTATCTTGGTTGATAAACGTGGCGATAAAGAAAGAAAAACAGAATTTTACTATGATGGTGGTATAGAAGAATTTGTTAAATACCTAGACAGAAGTAAGAAACCTTTGATATCTGCACCTATCGCTGTAAAGGGTGAAAAAGATAATATAATGGTTGAAGCATCAATAGAATGGAACGATTCTTATCACGAAAATATGCTTTGCTTTACAAATAATATCCCACAACGAGATGGAGGAACCCACCTTGCTGGATTCAGGGCTGCCCTTACAAGAAGTGTTAATTCCTATGTAAATGAAAAAGGTTTGATAAAAAAGAAAGATGTTGAAATATCATCCGAGGATATGAGGGAGGGATTAACCTGTGTTTTATCAGCAAAGGTCCCAGATCCAAAATTTTCCAGCCAGACAAAAGATAAACTTGTTTCCAGTGAGGTAAGACCAGTCGTTGAAAGTGTTATAAATGAAAAATTATCCACTTGGTTCGAGGAACATCCAGTAGAGGCAAAACAAGTCGTAGAAAAAATTGTCGAAGCTGCAATGGCACGAGAGGCCGCAAGAAAGGCAAGGGAACTTACAAGACGTAAAACAGCTCTTGATATTGCAACACTTCCTGGAAAATTAGCTGATTGCCAAGAAAGGGATCCCGCACAATCAGAATTATTTATAGTAGAGGGGAATTCCGCTGGTGGTTCTGCAAAACAGGGACGAAACAGAAAAAATCAGGCAATACTTCCTCTTCGTGGAAAAATCTTGAATGTAGAAAGGGCAAGATTCGATAGAATTTTATCATCAGAAATAATTGGAACCCTTATTATGGCTCTTGGCTGTGGTATTGGTAAGGACGATTTTAATATAGAAAAACTACGCTATCACAAAATTATAATTATGACCGATGCCGATGTTGATGGTGCCCATATCAGAACATTGCTATTGACTTTCTTTTACCGTGAAATGCCAGAAATTATTGAAAAAGGTTACTTGTATATCGCACAACCTCCATTATACAAGGTGAAAAGGGGTAATTCCGAAACCTATATGAAGGATGACACCGCCCTTGAAAACTATTTAATAGATTTAATAGTAAACGAAGGTAGAATTGAAATTGCAAACGGTGAAACAATAGTTGGCGTTCAATTCCGTGATTTAATAGATAGAGCGCGAAAAATGGCTAAACTAGTGGAACCTATCACAAAATATACTCCACTTAAAATTGTTGAAAATGCCGCGATCTGTGGAATGTTCGGAAGTGATGTTAATTCCAATAAAGAAACCCTATCTACATTTGCCAAAAAAACAGTAGACAGGATGAACGAATTTGAAAAAACTTATTTCAAAGGTTGGAATTATAACGTAACAGATGATGGCGTTAAATTTACAAGACAACTTCGCGGCGTTGCAGAAGAATATTTATTAAGGAACGAAGATTTACAAAGTATTGAGGCAAAACGCATAAACGAAATGATGTCTGGTGTAAAAGATATCTTCAGCAGTAAGATGAAATTAATTGTAAAGGATAAAGAATACAATATTTCTCTTCCTGTTGAAATGCTTCATTCTATTTATGATATTGGTAAAACAGGCCTTACTGTTTCAAGGTATAAAGGTCTTGGTGAAATGAATGCCGAGCAATTATTTGAAACAACGATGGATCCAAATATCAGAACATTATTACAGGTTAAAATAGATAACGCAGCCGAAGCAGACGAGGTATTTTCTATGCTTATGGGTGATATTGTTGAACCAAGACGTGATTTCATTCAAGAAAACGCCCTTAATGTAGTAAATCTTGATATATAATTTACTCAAATAAAACTCTTGTGTTAAAAAATTATTAGATTTTAATGCAAGAGTTATTATTTGTTTTATCCATAGGGTTTTAAATGAATAAACGAAATAATATTTTAATTTATTGTGATTATGGATGTTTAAATATCAGTGAAACTGTTTCTGAATTTAATAATTATTTTAATAAATTTGGTTACAATGTTGGTATAACAGATTCCAAAAGTATTATAGAAAAAAATGCTTTAAATGATACAGTCGCATTATTTGTTATGCCTGGTGGTCGTGGTTCTGCATATAAATTAAAATTAATGGGACTTGGTAATACAAAAATCCAAAATTTTGTGACAAATGGTGGTAATTACCTTGGTATCTGCGCGGGTGCATATTATGCCTGCAGCCATACAATTTTTGAACCAGATGTTCCAGAATTAAAAATTATTTCTGACAATGGATTAAATTTAGTTGATGCCAGTTCAATCGGCACCCTATACAAAGAATTAAACATTTTACCTTATTCGTTAAGTGTAAAATCCAGCACAATTGTAAATATGACAGATAATAAAAATAACAATTATTCGTCATTTTATTCTGGTGGCCCATATTTTAAGTTGGAAAAAAATAATGATAATATTGAAATAATGGCAAATTATATTTTTGAAAATAATAAAAAGTTACCAGCAATATTAAAAACCAAATATGGAAATGGAACTGTTACATTATCTGGCGTGCATTTTGAAATGTCTGGTCACTTTATGAAAAAAAATCTGTGGGAAAAACATCCTGAATATAATGAAATAAAATCACTAGCAGATAAATTAATAGGTATAGAAAACAAAAGATTATCTTTATTTAATAAAATTATGCAAGAAACAGTAAAACTTAGATAGAAATATTATACAAAAACAAAAAAACTTATAAAGTTTTCCTCTGTTTTAATGCCTCACTTATCGTCCCTTCATCTAGGTAATCCAGTTCACCACCCATAGGAATGCCATGCATCAATTCTGTTATTTTTACATCAGTATCTTTTAATAAATTTATTATATAATGAGATGTTATTTTTGCATCAATGGTTGCTGGTAATGCTAAAATTACCTCTTCTATTTTTTCATTTTTAATTCGATCTTTTATATTGAATAAATTTAAATCGCTAGGTTCTACACCATTTATTGCAGATAAAATCCCACCAATAATATGATATTTGCCATTATAAATATTACCTCTTTCCATTGCCCACAATGATGCAATATCAGGAATAATACACAAAGTCCTACTATCTCTTTTACTATCCGAACAAATAGGGCAGGGATTTACAGTATCAAAATTTCCACAAATACTGCATGTAGAAATATTTGTTTCAACATCAATAAGAGCTTTTATAAGAGGGGTTAATTTTTCATCCTTATTAGAAATCAAATTTATTGTCGCTCTAAGGGCAGACCTGTTTCCAAAACCATGTATTTTTGACAAAGCTTTTATTAAATTGCTTATTTCAAGGGATCTATTCATACAAATTACTATCTAACAATCCAAAAGAGTTTTTGCAATTTTCCTATTTTTATCTTTAAATACAGAAACATTTAATAAAGAATAAATAAGAGCTTTTTCATATCCTTCGAGTGTTCCACAATCCAGATACAAATCATTATCATTTATTGGAAAGGTTCTAATCGCCATATGCTCTGGATCTTTTTCCACTTCTGTATTTAAATATTTATCAAAATGAACTTCTTTACCTTCTGTTTCCCACATATTATAAAGCTCTGTTCCCTTCGTATCTATTTCTTTTGCAACTGTTTCAAGTATTTTTGCAACCTTTTTGTCCAATATTGCCATGGTATTAAATGCTTCTCTTGATTTACATTCTTTTGGCTTTTCCTTAAATATTCCATTATCAATTATACCCCATCTGGATGGATCATCAACATTCCTAGTGATAAGCATATTTCCGCCAATATTATCATTCAGGTATTTTTGAACACATCTGTAAACAGCAGAGCTTTTAAATAAATCAACATCAGTATTTTTCGATATAATAATATCATCAGGCAGTCTTACAACCAAATGTCTGCCCCCTGCAACTCTGTTGGCAAGTCCAATTGAATGTCCCAATCCCTTTGGTGTTTCTTGTATTACATATTTAATATCTACTCCATCTGGAATATATAAACTTTGCAATAATTCTAATCCTATTATATTGCCAGTCTTTTTAAATTTATCCTCTATCTTAGATTCTTTTGTAAAGCAAAGCTCAAACGCTTCTTTTGCTTTTTCGTCACTGCAAACTATTGTTATATGCTTTGCTCCGGCAGTAATTAGTTCGCTTATTATATGATCAATAACCTTTCTGGAACCAAGAGGTATAAGAGATTTATGAGGAATCCCCTTAGAATGTGGATAATTTCTAGTAGATTTTCCTGCCGCTAATATAACAAACTCTAAATCATCTGTTGTCAATTTACTTTCCTACCTTTCAAATGGTAATTATTATTTTTTCTGTAATTTTTCTATTACAGGAACAATAAATTTTAAATTATTTTCCTTAAAATCAGATTCTGTGACAAGGGTATATAACAACGCCTTTTCATACCCCTCTATACATCCACAATCTAGGTAAATATCTGTTTCTTCCAATGGAATTGTATATATTTGATGAGTTTCTTTATCTTCATCTATGGTTTTATTCAATGCATCAGCAAAGGCCAGCTCTCCACCAACCATACCATCAGCTATTTTCCCGTTATCAATTAATTTTGATGCATCATATAATTTTTGACATACTTCTTTATCAAAAATAAATAATCCAAATGCCGCCTGATTAGATCTAGATTCTTTTGGTTTTTCCTTAAAATATCCATCATCAATTATACCCCACCTTGATGGATCATCAACCGGTCTTGTTATACCAAGATTCCCTTTGCATCCAAGAGATAAATATTTATCAACCGCTCTTTTATAAATAGGAACAGTTCCTTTGGCAGATAAAATTATATCATCTGGCCATATCATAACTATATTCCTGCCTGTATCTTTTATTTCATTATAAACCCTACCTACCGCATGACCAGTACCATTTGGCTTTTCCTGTATTTGATACCTGATTTCTATATCATTCGGTATATAGGTATTTTCAAGTAAGGATAATGCAGTCATATTACCTTTATTTTTAAATTTTTGCTCTATTTCTGGCTCATGTGCAAAACATTGTTTAAAATATTCTATCGATGCAGTATCGGGAACAACTATTGTTATATGTTTTCCACCTGCAATAATTATTTGCTTCATAATGAAATCTATTATTTTATAGGACCCAAATGGCATAAGACATTTATGAGGAATCCCCTTTGAATGAGGATAATTCCTTGTTGATTTACCTGCTGCCAATATTACAAATTCTAAACTATCAGGGGTCATTTTCACTCCTTTTTAATTAAAAACGAAAAGACAATAATAATTTTTTTGTTTAAAGTCAAACTTTACTTTTTCATCCAAAAAAATGAAAAAAATATTTGACAGGTTTAAAAAATTTATTTAAACTTACAAAGTCTTCATTAAAGAATAATCTTTTTTACTTATGAATTTATGAAAATCTTTAATCTTTATTTAGTAAACTCAAGGAAGGTATAATGTATATAAAAGAGTTAAGGGAAAAAAGTCCATCTTATTTATTAGAATTAGCAGAAAAAGAAGGGGTGGAAAATCCTGCCAGTTATGATGTTCATAACTTAAGGTTTAATATACTTAAACAAATATCACAGCGTGATACTTTAATCGGTGATGGTGTATTAGAAATATTACCAGAAGGATATGGCTTTTTAAGGTCGAAAGATGCAAACTATCTTTCTGGTCCAGATGATATATACGTTTCTCCTAATTTAATAAAGAAAAACAGTTTAAAAGTTGGTGATACCATAGAGGGAATTTTACGCTCACCAAAAAGCAATGAAAAATATTTCGCATTGGATGAAATAAAAACCATAAATTATGAAGATCCGTCCAAGGCAAAACACAGGGTTCATTTTGATGATTTAACACCTCTTTATCCACAGGAAAAATTTAATTTACACAAAGATATTATAGATACAAAACATCCAGATTTTACTACCAGAATTATTGATTTGGTTGCACCACAGGGAAAGGGGCAAAGAAGTTTAATAGTGGCCCCACCAAAAACCGGTAAAACAGTGATGCTGCAAAATATCGCACATGCAATTACACAAAATCACCCTAATGTATATTTAATGGTGCTATTGATAGATGAAAGGCCAGAGGAAGTAACAGATATGAAACGCTCTATAAAAGGAGAGGTCATCAGTTCTACATTTGACGAGCCAGCAAGCCGTCACGTTCAGGTTACTGAAATGGTGATAGAAAAGGCAAAAAGATTGGTAGAATATAAACACGATGTTGTAATACTTCTTGATTCTATTACCAGACTCGGTCGTGCATATAATGCTGTTATCCCAAGCAGTGGAAAGGTTTTAACAGGTGGTGTAGATGCAAATGCTTTACAACGTCCTAAACGAGTTCTTGGCGCAGCAAGAAATATCGAGGGCGGCGGCAGCCTTACTATAATGGCAACTGCATTAATAGATACAGGTTCCAGAATGGATGAAGTTATTTTTGAAGAATTTAAAGGAACCGGTAATTCTGAAATAGTATTGGATAGAAAATTATCAGATAAACGAACCTTCCCAGCAATAGATGTCACAAAATCTGGAACCAGAAAAGAGGAACTTTTGGTACCAACCGAAATATTGCAAAAGATGTGGGTGCTACGCAGAATAATATCATCTATGGGTACTGTGGATGCAATGGAATTTTTAATAGATAAAATAAAGCTAACCAAAAATAACGAAGATTTCTTTAATACCATGAATAATTAGTTTTATTTTGATTTAGTCAGTTTTTGTTAAGTGATATATTTTATTGATAAATTTTCTATTTTAGTGTAAAAATTTCTCCTATGTGTGTAATTAACGAGGTATTCTATGTTAGACAACAACAAATTAATGTGTGATGGTAACGAAGCAACAGCAGATATTGCCTACAGACTTACCGAACTTGCAATTATTTATCCTATTACTCCATCATCGCCTATGGCTGAAAATTATGAAATGTGGAGCAGTAAAAATGTAAAAAATGTTTTTGGTTTAGTGCCAGAAGTAAGTGAAATGCAATCTGAGGCAGGGGCAATAGGTGCAGTTCATGGAGCTCTTCAAACAGGTGGAATGGTTACAACATTTACTGCATCGCAAGGGCTATTATTAATGATACCTAATATGTATAAAATTGCTGGAGAGTTATTTCCATTTGTTATGCATGTCAGTGCCAGAACTGTTGCATCCCATGCTCTTTCTATATTTGGTGACCACAGTGATGTCATGGGTTGCAGACAAACTGGTTTCGCAATGCTTTGTTCTAACAGTGTGCAAGAGGCTCATGATATGGCTCTTATTGCACATATTTCTACCCTTAAAACCAGGGTTCCATTTATGCACTTTTTTGACGGATTCAGAACATCACATGAAATCAATTTAATAGACCGCATTTCTAACGAAGTAATAGAAAAAATGGTTGATATAAAGGATATAGAGGAATTCAGGGGCAGGGCTCTTACTCCATCTAATCCAAAAATTCGTGGAACTGCACAAAATCCAGACGTATTTTTCCAGGCACGTGAAGCATCAAACCCATATTATCTAAAGGTTGAAGATGCGGTATCAACCTCTATGAAACAATTAGAAACTCTAACAGGCAGACATTATGACATAGTTGAATATGTTGGAGCAAAGGACGCAACAAAGGTTATAATTGCAATGGGATCATCTTGTGAAACAATAGAAAATACAGTAACAAAGCTTAATGCCCAAGGTGAAAAAGTTGGTCTTATTAAAATTCGTCTATACAGACCATTTCCAGTAAAGGCATTTGTAAATGCAATTCCAAAAACAGTAAAAAAGATTTCAGTCCTTGACAGAACTAAAGAGCCAGGCTCTATCGGTGAACCATTATATTTGGATGTCGTTGCAAGTTTAAATGAAATGGGTGTAAATGACATTTTCGTAAATGGTGGCAGATATGGTATTTCATCGAAAGAATTCACCCCTAATATGGTAAAGGCAGTATTTGATGAGTTAGATGCTCCTTCTCCTAAAAAAGAATTCACTGTTGGAATAAACGATGATTTAACACACTTATCGCTTAATTATGATAATGGATTTGAATTGGATGATACAGATACCTATTCCGCATTATTTTATGGACTTGGCAGTGATGGAACCGTTGGTGCGAACAAAAATTCCATTAAAATCATAATGAATGATGCCGGAAAATATGGTCAGGCATATTTCGAATACGACAGTAAAAAGGCAGGTGCAACAACCACATCTCATTTAAGAATCAGTGATAAAAAGGTAAGGGCGCCTTATCTTGTCTCCTCTGCAGATTTTATTGCTGTTCATCATTTTCCATTATTTTATAAATTGGATTTGTTAAACAATGCAAAGGATAACGCTGTATTACTTATAAACTCTCCATTTAAAAAAGAATTACTTTGGAAAAATTTACCACTAGAGGTGCAACAACATATTATAAATAAACATCTAAAGGTATATGCAATAAATGCTGCTATTGTTGCAAGGGACAGTGGTATGGGCCGCAGAATTAATACCATAATGCAAACAGCATTTTTTCATTTATCCAATGTAATAGACAGCAGCAAAGCTATCATAGCAATTAAAAAAGCAATAGAAAAAACCTATATGAAAAAAGGTATCGAAATAGTTGAAAAAAATTACAAGGCTGTTGATAGTGCAATTTCTAATCTGTACGAACTCGATATTCCAGATTCTGTTTCTGATGATGCAAAACCAATGCCAAGTGTAGTTTCTAGTCATGCAACCGAAATAGTAAAAAGATTACAGGCAAAAATTATTGCTGGTAATGGAAATGATCTTCCTGTATCTGCGTTTAATGCGGATGGTACATTTGATACTGCGACATCAAGGTTCGAAAAAAATGGCATTGCATTATCAGTTCCTATATGGAATAACGAAACTTGTATCCAATGCGGTAAATGTGCATTTGTTTGTCCTCATGCTGCAATCAGAACAAAGGTATTTACCGAGGAAGAATTTAAAAACTCACCTAATACCTTTAAGGTCGCAAAGTATAAGGGTAAAGAATTGGGTGAAAACTTATATTACTGTGTTCAGGTATCTCCACTTGATTGTACTGGATGTGGACTTTGCGTTGCGGGTTGTCCTGTAAAAACAAAGCAAGACGATGGAACAACTCATACCGCAATTATGATGGAACCTATAGAGGAACACTTAGAGACAGAGGCAAAGAATTTCGAATTCTTTGATACAATCCCTTATATCGACAGGGCAAAATTAAATCCACAACTTCCAAAACATACACAATTAATGCAGCCCCTATTTGAATATAGTGGGGCATGTGCAGGTTGTGGCGAGGCAGGTTACATCAGATTGATTACTCAATTGTTTGGCGACAGAATGATGATTGCAAACGCAACTGGTTGCTCATCAATCTATGGTGGAAATTTACCAACAACCCCTTATTCACAAAATTCTTGTGGTGAAGGTCCATCTTGGTCTAACTCCTTGTTCGAGGATAATGCAGAATACGGTTACGGTCATATATTGACAGTTGAAAAATTGGCTGGCGATGCCAAAACTATATTAAAAGAATTATCATCAGAAATAGGTGATGATTTAGTTACAGCAATAATAAACGGAGCTCAAAATACCGATGCAGAAATAAAGGCACAAAAAGAAAGGATTGCTGAACTTCGTAAAAAATTATTAGGTATGACCGATATTAAGGCCAAAATTTTGCTTCCTATCACAGAATATTTAATAAAGAAATCTGTATGGGTAATAGGTGGCGACGGTTGGGCATATGATATAGGATTCGGTGGTCTGGATCATGTATTAAATATGAAACATAATATAAATGTACTTGTTTTGGATACCGAGGTTTATTCCAATACGGGTGGTCAGGCCTCAAAGTCAACTCCTATCGGTGCAAGTGCAAAATTTGCAACCAAGGGAAAATCTTTGCATAAAAAAGATTTGGGTCTAGTTGCAATGGCTGGTATGAATACTTATGTGGCACATATTGCAATGGGAGCAAACGAAGTTCAAACAATAAAGGCAATTCGTGAGGCAGAAAGTTTTGACGGTCCATCGCTTATTATTGCATATTCGCCATGTATCGCTCATGGAATAGATATGCTTATCGGGCCAAGTCAACAAAAGGCAGCTGTTGAAACAGGTCACTGGCCATTATATCGTTTTGACCCAAGACTTATTGCAAAGGGTCAGGCTCCTCTTCAGATGGATAGCAAACTTCCAACCAAGGATTTGCGTGAATATATGGCAAAGGAAAACAGGTATAAACAAGTTCAAACAAATAATCCAGATGCATTTGAAAAAATGTTACAGGATAGGGAGTTTGAAATAAATTACAAAGCTAAATTCTATGATTATATGAGTAAGTTTAAGTTAGAGGAGCTTTCTGAAGCTAAACCATCTGTATAATTTTGAATTTATAAAAATCAAAGGTGGAGTTTTAAATTCCACCTTTTTTTTATTTCACCAAATTCTAAAACGTTTTCTATAGGTTAAATATATTATAAAAATAAATTATTTATTTTTGTTTTCTATCAAACTTTGCATAATTTTCATAGTATCAATTGGTGATGACACAGAATAAATTGTACCACCCAAATCCACTATTTCATGAGCAATAGAATTATCATTCCCAGTTTTATAAATCCTGTCTCCAAAATATGATATATCATAATCCTTATAATAATTTGCAACTTGCGCTTTATCAGAACCTTTTTTCACTATATCAACAGAAATCTGACCGCCAAGTGTCATATTATATTCAGGATACTTTTCTTGTAAATAATTTATAATCCACTTACGTTGACCGGTCTTTTTATCCCATTCAACATATGCGGCACGATCTTCCATCGATGGTTCACCTACCTCTGGCCTGCCTAGCATGGTAAAATTAATCGCACAATTATTATTTATTTCATGATGACGTGGAAAAGATTTTTCAAATTGATACGGACAATTCTTCAGTATATCATTTAAAATAGGTTCAAATAAATTAAAATCTATTGTATTATGCGAATTATATACTTCCTTTCCTTGTTTATATAATGCATTTCCCATACAACACCAAAATTCTACATTCGGATGGGCAAGAACTTCTTCTGGCATTTGTTCTAACATATCTTTATATGGTGAACCAGTAATAACACAAAATTTAAAATTATTTGCAAATTGTACCAAGGTCTCTGCCATCTCTCCAACAATTTTTTTTCTTGCTGTTGTAAGTGTTCCATCATTATCAGATAAAAATACTTTTTCTTTCATAATACATTCCTCATATATTTAATTACTTATTTTTTATTGATATAATTTTGCAATTCTAAATTTATATCTTTGAAAAGCAAGTAAATAAAAACCCTTCCAATTGTATAAAAGGAAGGGCTTGTTTACAGTTTGAATCGAAAATATTATTTAGTATAAATCAGAAATACTGTTTAAATACTCACGACATTCTTTTGCTTTGTCTAGGTCTTTTTTAACCTTGTCCGCAGCAATAGAACTGGTTACAACGGATGATCCCGATGTGCCGGTTGTAATACCCGCCATAATGTTGGATGTAATATTCAAACCTTTTGCATTTTTACCATCCTTATTTGCCATAATTGAGGTAATAGTTCCGGTAATACCAGTTGCCGCACCAACACCAGAAACTATAGATGTCGCAGTCATAAGGTTTTTAACCGTAGTAATATTTTCCTTGTCAAATCCATGACAGATAGAAATCATCTTATCAACGTTTTCTTGAATCTGTTTATGTTTTGCAACAAGTGTATTTTTCTCTAATTCCTTATGCTCGTCTTTCAGACTTTCTATTTGGGAATTATATTTACCATTTTCAACCTTTAAATCTTGTAAAGCTTTATTACATTTTTCCATCTTTTCTGCCAATTTTTTGGAATCAACAGCAGCACCTATTCCAGTACCCATAGAAACCACAGATGTCGCAGCCGACACCCCAAGAAGAGCACTTCTTGCATTACCAAGTTTCTTAGAAGTCTCCATAAGTTTTTCTTTCTTTTTCTTCGCAGCATCCGCTTTTTCAGATAAAGATTTTCCATTATCGTTAATAATATCATCAAACACTTTAGTTCTATCAAGTAATACATTTAATTCTTTTTCTATCTCTTTTTTCTTATTTTCTTCATAATCTTTAATTTTTTTACCAACTTGGCTAATGAAATTTCTAAATAATTGAGAATCTTCTGTTGATAATAATTTTTCATCTTTTGGATGAGGGTTAAAATCTTTAAATTCTTTTTGATCATCCTCTTTTAATAAATTAATAATTTCTTTAGACATATCCGACATTGACATAAATTTTGTTAAAAGTTGATCATTTTTACCTTTATTTACCTCATCAACTTCTTCTTTAAATTGACCTTCATAATCACCGTGGATATTCGCTTCCTTATCCTTTACTGATTTTACAATTCCTGTTGCAAGGGCGCCGCCTGCTGCAAGTGTACCAACACCACTGGATACTGCACTAGCAGTTGAAAGACCGAAAATCTTTTCTATATCTTCACTAATGCCTACACATTCTCTTACTACATCTGCTTTTTTATTTAGAACACTTTTACTTGTGTTATTAAGGGTAACTACATCATCCTTAAATTCAGATTTTAAACCTTCTATCTGATCTGTTAATGATTTTATTTGTGCTGCAAGTTGTTCTTTTGTTAATTTATCAACATTATTACCCTTTGCATCATTCTTTCCAGCATCAGTGGATATATTTCCATCATTGCTATTGTTTTGGCTATTATTTTCACTTTTCGGAGCTGTAGGATTTGTTTCACCAGTTTCAGAATTTTGTACGGAAGGTGAAGTAGCTAAATTTTGTGAAGTTTGAAGAGTTGACGCTTGAGAAACAGTTCTACTGCTAGGCATCCTTGCGGGATTATTTGCATGTCTTCTACCATTAACTCTTGCTGCCGATGCGACATTAGATAGCATCATGTTGTGTTGTGTTGTGTTGTGTATCATATACATCCTCCTGTAAATATTTTTAACATAACGAACGGATTATATCATAAAATTAAAGATAAAAAAAGAGTTTTTATAATAAAAAAAATATAATACATAATATAATTTGCAGATATGTGAAAAAGCAGTTTCTTGTATATGGGAAAAACAAAAAATCCCCTTTTGTAAAAAAGGGGATTAAAAATTGAAAAGCCAGAAAAATTTAATTTAATTTTCCTACACAATCTCCTATCTCTTTAATATATTTTTGTGTCTTGAATGCAGCAACAGAACTAGTTGCCGTAGTAGATGCCGATGTTCCAGCCGTTACACCACTTAAAATTTTTGTAGATAAGTCTAGTTTTTTATTTCCTCCCTTTGTCATGGAAACAGCAGAGGTAATTGTACCCGCCAATGCAGTTGCCGTTCCAACACTTGATGTTACGGATGATGCAATATTATTTCCTCTTATAATATTTGCCAATTTTTCTATATCATTATTACTTTTATTTTTTACGTTTTCACATTTAGTAAATATATCTTGAATATTTTTATCCATCGCTTTCCATTTACCATACAATGTCTTGCTGCCAAGAGTATTTGCCTTTTCATCTATTTGTTTCAATTCACTCAAAGCATTAAATTCGGTAAGGAATTTCGAATGCGACGTTTTTAATTTCGATAAACTATTTCTACATGCCTTCATTTTATCTTCCAATTTTTCTGTCTTTACACTTGCCGCAATACTGGTTCCCGCAGATACTCCAGATGTTGCAGTTGACGTAGCCAATCCAGCTATTGTAGTTATTTGAGCTGCCTTATTTTGTTTAACAAGGGACGATACAAAAGCAGTTCCAGATGCAGCGGTTCCAACACCACCAGAAATTGCACTGGCAGTAGATAGCTTATATATTTTATTTAAGTCGTCATAAAGGTCTCTACATTCTTTTACGGCCTTATTTTTATCTTCCAAAACTTCAAGTGCAACCATTTCTATTTCATGTAAATTTGCATATGCCTTTTTAATTTCTTCATCTGTTAATTTTAGTTCTTTTCTATAATTTTCAATATTTTCATTACATTTAGGATCTTTTAAACATTCATCTATTGTTTTATTACCAAATTGTTTCCAATTTTCTGCTGTTGCCGTAGAATTATTTCCTTCTTGTTTATTCCCTGTTTCGCCAGTTTTAGGGTTCTGTTCATTCTCTGTTTCACCTGTCTTTGGGCTTTGTTGATTATCATCATTGCCAGTATTATTATGCGGAGGATTTTGATTATCTTCCTTTCCCTTCTCATTTTCCTTCGGAGCCTCTGTTTCTGGATTTTCCTCTGGTTTTTGTTTTGGATCATCAGGTATCTTTTCTATATCATTTGGTGTTTTAAGGTCCGATGCACCAGGAATAACATTATTATCTTTAGCGGCCTTTCTAAAGTATGTATTAGATATACTACTTCTTCTTGTACTAACCCTGCCATTAATTGCGGCAACTGAAATATTCGATAACAACATAGACGTGATAAGAGCATGAGTTAAATAAAATTTCGTTCTTTCCATAATAAATTCCTTTAAACTGTAAACAGATGGATTATATCACAAAACTTACGACTAAAAAATACTTTTATTCAAAAAATATTGATATTTTACTATCTCATATCAAGGGCGGTTTGCAGTATCTGTGCCGCAGACAGCTTATCTATTACTTGTTTTCTTTTATTACGGCTTAGGTCAAAATCATTAATTAACATTCTTTCTGTCATCTTTGATGTTAAACGCTCGTCTATAAATACCAGTTCTATATTTAAAATAGTATTTTGAAGTATCTTTGCAAAATTTTGTACCTTTTGTGCCATATCACCTAGGCTGCCATCCATCTGAAGTGGTAACCCAATAAAAATCGCAGACACATCCATCTCATCTACAATTTTTTGTATTTGAATGGCACTTTTATTAATATCAACATTTTTTATAACAGAATAGGGACTAGCAATGATTCGCGATACATCACTTATTGCAATTCCTATATTATTACTGCCATAATCTATCCCAAGAAACCTCTTTTCTGTATTTTGATACTTATTTTTTAATTCAATAATTAAATCTTTATCCAATATTAATCCTTTTTCACTCATCAATATCAAAATTTTATTCCAATCCAAAGTATTAGTCAAAATAATAAATTGATAAAGTATATTTTAATAAAAGTTAAAACATTTTTTTATACCTAATTTCAACAATTTCCAATAAAAAACCACCCAATAAAAGGGCGGCTTAAACTATGGCTCCGGTGGATGGATTCGAACCAACGACCAATTGATTAACAGTCAACTGCGCTACCGCTGCGCTACACCGGAATAATGGCGTAATTTATACAGGCATTTTTTATAAAAAGCAAGTATTTTATATTCTTATTATATGAATATTTATAACAGGTTTCTTTTCCATAATGGTATTAAAGGTATTTTTTATACTCCTTGATACTAAATCCGTTATATATTTACTATCCTTCATCTTATTTTTATCAACAGAGGATAAAATTGACCTTATTTCGTCACTAATTGCCTTTTTCACAGTATCAGATTTATCCGATTCGAAAACACCAAGCGATGAAACCAAAACATTTACAATTTTCGATTTGTTTAAAGTAATACTTGTAAATATAGTTCCATTATAGTGAATTTTTCGTCTGTTTGATATTATTTCATCACCAGCGGAAAGTTTTCTAATTCCATCTATAACAATATCTCCTGTTTTTACTATTTCTATTGTTTGTGGGGCTTTCCCATTTTCAAGAACAATAAATTCCCCATTTTGAAGAATTTTTATATTTTGAATTTTGCACTTTTTACCTATTTCTGCATTTCTATTTATGTGAAGAGCTTCTCCATGAACCGGAATCAAACATTGTGGTTTTAAAATATTGTAAAGTTCCTTTAATTCGGGAATTCCTGCATGACCAGAGGAATGAATTTTAGAATTATCTTTTGTCGTAATAATATTTACACCAATTTTTGAAAGGTTATTTTGTACTTCTAATATTGCTTCTTCATTACCTGGAATTACCTTTGATGAAAATATAACTGTATCACCAGCTTTTAATTTTAAATCTCTATACTCTCTGTTTGCAATCCTGGTAAGGGCACTTCTTGGTTCACCCTGTGTTCCTGTTGAAAGATACAATAATTTATTGTCTTCCTCTTTTTTTGCGGCATCAACAGAAATATAATCAAAATCTTTTAAATATCCTTCATCCATTGCGATAGATGAAATGGTTTCCATTGAACGTCCTATGATAACCAGTTTTCTACCACTTGCCTTTGCAACTTTGGCAGCAGTATCGATTCTTGCAACATTGGTTGCAAAACATGTCATTACAACTTTTCCAGTTTTTATTTTTGTAACAATTTTTTTTAATTCTGCCAAAACTTCTGTCTCACTTGATGTATGTTCATCAACTATACTATTGGTCGAATCCCCCATTACTGCCAATACACCATATCTGCTAAGTTTTTTTAATTCAGAAGTGTTATAAGGTTTATCTATTACAGGGGTGTTGTCAAATTTCCAATCCCCGGTATGAAATAAATTTCCTTGCTTTGTTTTTAAAACTATACCACATGCCTGAGGGATGGAATGATTAACATTAATATATTGTACTTTAAATGCTCCAAGATTAAATTCTTCACCATTTTTATTTACCTCTTTCAAAGGAATTTTATCTTTTAAATGATATTCTTGTAATTTATTTTGTAACATTTTTAAGGCAAATGACATCCCATACACAGGGCATTGAACCTGCCTCCAAATATACGGAATTGCACCATAATGATCCTCATGCGAATGGGTAAGTAATATTGCCTTAATTTTACCTTTTATTGCTTCTAAAAATGAGGTATCTGGAATAACATATTCTACGCCAGCCATTTTCATCGTTGGAAATCCTATTCCCATATCAACAATAATCCAATCACCACATGTCCCATATAAATAAAGGTTTGCACCTATTTTATCCCCCATACCGCCCAGGGCACCAAAATAAACCTTAGTATCATTTTTTGATAAATTCATTTTTGTTTTAATTTTCGATTCTTTCAAAAGCCAAAAATCATCAGATAAATTCTGTAATACCTTTGAAAGTGAACCAATTTTATTTATTTTTGAAAATTTATTTTCTTTATTCTTTTTTGATCTAAAAAACATTAGTTAATTTCCCTATTATTTTTTTATATTTTTACATTATAGAATATTATTTGCCTTAAAACTATAATAATTATCTTTCCCGAATATCATATGATCCAAAACTTTTATATCAACCGAGCCAAGAGCAATTTTAATTTTTTTTGTTATTTCTATATCAGATGGCGATGGTAAAGTATCACCGGTTGGATGATTATGCACCAAAATCACACTTACCGCATTATTTGATATGGCGGTTTTTAAAATTTTTCTTGGGTATACCTCGGATGCATTTATTGAACCAACAGAATGGGTTTCATCCTCTATTAATGTATTTTTTGCATTCAAATATAATACATGAAATTCTTCAACTGTTTTGTATGACAATTCAGATGAAATATAATTTACTAAATCATTCAGATTCTCAAACACAGGATTTTGGATCAGTTTATTTTTAAGTGTCCTATTAATAGAGGCAGAAATAATTTTAAATATTATTACCGACGATTCGCCAATTCCAGATATTTTAATTAACTCATCTTTTTCTGCATTTATAACTCCGCTAAACGAACCAAATTTTTCTATTAATAATTTTGCAAGAGGTTTCATATCTTTTCTTGGAATAACTATCATTAATAATAATTCCAATAATTCATAATCTGCAAGTGATGATGGAGCTATTAAAATTTTTTGCTTTAACCTTTGCCTGTGCCCTAAATAATGAGGAGGCTCATACACAGCCTCCTCACTCTCCCTGTTTATAGCTTTATCCATAATTTTATTTTTCAAAGTCATAAAATTATTTTTTTTCTTGTAAATCAACTTTTATATGTAACTCTTTTAATTGAGCATCCGGTATAATTGACGGAGCATTCATCATCAAATCCTCCCCTTTACCATTTATTGGGAATAAAATTACCTCCCTTAAATTTGGTTCATCTGCCAGTAACATAACGATTCTATCTATACCAAGGGCAATCCCAGCATGAGGTGGCACCCCATACTTAAATGCAGTCATTAGGCCACTAAATCTTTTTTCAACATCACTCCTGGTATATCCAACATTTTCAAATGCAGCAACCATTGTCTCTATGTCATAGTTTCTAACTGCTCCGCTCGCCATCTCATATCCATTGCAAACTATATCATACTGATATGCCTTTACATTTAATAATTCAGTATTAGATAGATCCCTTATATCTACTTGAGGCATAGAAAACGGATTATGCCCAAAGTCTATTTTTGATGTATTTTCATCCAATTCATAAAATGGAAAATCTGTTATAAATGCAAATTTGAATACATCTGGCTCTATAAGGTTCAAATCATTCCCCAACTTGATTCGGGTAAGTCCAGCAAACTTTTGCGCCGCACTTAACTTTTCACAAACAAAAAATACACTGTCACCATTTTCTGCTCCAGTTATATTTTTTATACTTTCTATTCTATCTGATGACAGATTCTTTGCAATAGGACCCTTTGCCTCACCATTTACATCAAATACTATATAACCAAGGCCTTTTGCTTTATTTTCTCTGGCCCAAGCATTCAAACCATCAAACCAAGATCTAGGCTTCTCGCTGGTTCCTTTTGTACAAATCGCCTTTACAACAGAACCATTTTCTATACTGCTTGCAAATATGGCAAAACTGGAACCTTTAAAACTTTCTGTAACATCAGAAATTATTAATGGATTTCTTAAATCTGGTTTATCACTACCATATTTTTCCATCGCTTCATTGTATGGAATTGTCCTCCATTCTGGAATAGTTTTGCTGCCTTTAAACTTATTAAATACATTTTCAACCAATCCCTTTGCAATAGAAAGCACATCTTCCTGTGTTGCAAATGACATTTCCATATCTAACTGATAAAATTCTAAAACTCTATCTGCCCTTGTATCTTCGTCCCTAAAACATGGTGCAACTTGGAAATACTTATCAAACCCAGCTACCATTGCAAGTTGTTTAAACTGTTGTGGAGCCTGTGGCAAAGCATAAAACTTTCCTACATGAACTCTGCTTGGTACTAAAAAATCTCTTGCTCCCTCTGGTGATGATGCGGTCAGTATCGGTGTTTGTAGTTCATTAAATCCATTATCCCACATATAATCACGCATGGTCTTTATAATCTGTGACCTTAATGATAAAGTTTTCTGCAACTTTTGTCTTCTAAGGTCTATATACCTATACTTTAATCTTAAATCTTCCGGAAAATTTTCTTCACTGGCAACCAAAACAGGAAGCACATCTGCAGCTGATATTATTTCAACACTATCTATTTTTAATTCTACATGGCCAGACGATAAATTTTCATTTATTGTTTCATCACTTCTTTTAACAATATTTCCAACAACTGTAATAACACTTTCTATCCTAAGTTGCTCTAACTTAGGAAAATCTTTATGAGTGGTATCTATCACACACTGTGTTATCCCATAATGGTCGCGAAGATCAATAAAAACAAGTCCACCATGATCTCTCTTTGAATTTATCCACCCAGACAGTTTTACGCTTTTACCTATAAAACTTTCATTTATTTCACCACAAGTATTAGTTCTGTATTTATGCATTTTATATCTTATACCTATATTTCAAAAATTTTTTGTATAATAATTTTGTAATAGTAAATAGTCAATATTTTTAACAATCCAGCATAATTTTAACATCTTAGAAAGTTCTTGATTTTAAATCTTTTAAAATATAACATCGAAAGGCCGTTTATATAAAGTTTTTGAAATATGTTATAGGGGTATAGCTCAGCTGGTAGAGTACTGGTCTCCAAAACCAGGTGTCGAGGGTTCGATTCCTTCTGCCCCTGCCATTTATACCAAAAATATTTATTTCAAAATGATATGCATTTTTATGATGCATTTTTGTAATTAATTGTATATTTTAATCATAGCTTTATAGATTCGGTAAAATTTATGCCTTAAATAAAAGGGGTTTTTAATGTTTAATAAAGTTTCAAAATTTGTTGATGAAGTAAAAAATGAGGTTTCGAAGGTTGTATGGCCCACCAAAAAAGAAACCATTAATCTTTCTATTATGATAATGGCTGCGTCTTTGTTAGTTGCATTATTTTTTTTCTTGGTTGATAGTTTTTTTATTTGGGTTATGAAAGTTCTATTTAATTTTTAACAGGGATTTATGTTATGGATAATTTAAAACAAAATGTCGAAGAAAAAATAACAAATTCTAACAGTAACGCCAAATGGTATGTGGTGTATGTTCATTCCGGTTGTGAAAAAACTGTTGTAAACAGATTAGAGGAAAAAATTAAAAAGGCTCATAAGGAAGATCTTTTTGAAGAAATGCTTATTCCTACTCGTGAGGTTACTGAGGTTAAACAAGGTAAAAAGGTTTTAACAGAAAAGAAATTTTTTCCAGGTTATGTTTTAATCAGAATGGTTATGAATAACGATACTTGGCATTTGGTAAAGGGTATTTCTCTTGTATCTGGTTTTTTAGGTGCAAGGTCAAAGCCAACTCCTATCAGTGAAAAAGACGCTGACAATTTACTTCATAGGTTAGAAAATAAGGAAGAAGAATTTGTAGCAGATATCACATTCGAAGTTGGCGAACATGTTAAAATTATCGATGGACCATTTGCTTCATTTAATGGTAATGTTGAAAGTGTTGATGAAGAAAAAAGCAGACTTTCAGTTTCTGTTTCTATCTTTGGCAGACCAACTCAGGTAGACTTAGAATTTACTCAAGTAGAAAAAATATAATACAAAGGTGTTTTTATGAAAATAAATAAAATGGTAAAATCTGCTGTTAAAACATTAAAGATATTATATCCATCTGTTGAACTTGGTAAACCAAAGAATTCTAATAATTCGGATTATATAAAATCTTCTGATATTACTAAAGTATGCAAGATAGTACATAGTAGGTAAATATCGAAGCGGTAAAAGTAGAAGGTTAAGCCATTAACCACACTACTTATTATTAACAATTAAACTTAGGAGTTTAAAATGGCAAGTAAGAAAGAAGTTGCAAAATATGTTAAATTGCAAATAGCTGCTGGCTCTGCAAATCCATCACCTCCAGTTGGTCCTGCTTTAGGTCAGGCTGG
This sequence comes from uncultured Alphaproteobacteria bacterium, assembly GCA_963544995.1. Lineage (GTDB taxonomy): Bacteria > Pseudomonadota > Alphaproteobacteria > Rs-D84 > CACZYB01 > CACZYB01. The sequence goes on from CAUUHH010000007.1 coordinate 28,970, forward strand.
TGTTAATATTATGGAATTTTGTAAAGCTTTTAATGCAAAAACTGCTGATATGGAGAAAGGTATTCCTTGTCCTGTTATTATCACGGTTTACAAAGATAAATCTTTTGATTTTATTGTAAAATTACCTCCTGTAAGCTTTATGATAAAAAAAGCTGCTGGTCTAAAATCTGGTGGTAAAACACCTGGTAAGGGTACTTTCGTTGGTAAAATTACCAGATCAAAAATCCGTGAAATTGCAGAAGGCAAAATGAAAGATATGAATTGTTATACGGTTGATGCTGCAATGACTATGGTAGAAGGTCAGTGTAAATCTATGAGTGTAGAAGTAGTGGAGGGTTAAAATTATGTTTATTTCTAAAAGAATGAAAAAAATGAAAGATGGTTTTGACTCTTTTAAATTGTATACTATTTCTGATGCTCTTAAAATGCTTAAGGAAAAATCAACTGTAAAATTTGATGAAACAGTTGATATTGCAATGAATCTTGGTATTGATACAAAACAATCAGATCAAAATATTCGTGGTATGGTATCTCTTCCAAATGGAACTGGTAAAAAATGTACTGTTGCTGTTTTTGCAAAGGCTGCAAAGGCAACCGAAGCAAAAGATGCTGGTGCAGATATTGTTGGTGATGATGATTTGATTGCAAATATAATGAAAGGTCAAATTAATTTTGACAGGTGTATTGCAACACCGGATATGATGGCTACTCTTGGTAAGGTTGCAAAAATTTTGGGACCGAAGGGGCTTATGCCTAATCCAAAATTAGGTACTGTTACCATGGATGTAAAGGGCGCTGTGGCTAAGGCGAAAGCGGGCCAGGTTGAATACAGGGCTGAAAAAAGCGGTGTTGTTCATGCGGGCCTTGGTAAACTTTCGTTCGGAAATGAAAAGTTAGAGGAAAATATCAGAACCTTTATTGATGTAATACAAAAGGCAAAACCTGCATCATCAAAGGGTACTTATATAAAATCTATTTCTCTTTCTACAACACAAGGTGTTGGTGTAAAAATAGATTTGACTGATTTGAAAAAATAATCAGTAAAAAGATGCTTGTCCAAGACAGTAGGGATATAATTATATTTAAATGGCAATGTCACCCTACCAAGACAAGAGAAAATTTTAAATTTTATCTTGGGGCAAGATGGGTGGTTTTAAAATAATAATAAATATTTTAAAGCTTAGTATTAACCAAGAAATTTTAAAGGTAGGTAAATGAATCGTGTAGAAAAAAAAGATTGGATTTCTTCCTTAAATTCTTCTCTTTCTTCTTCTGAATCTTTTGCTATTGCAAGTTTTTCTGGACTTACAGTTGCAGAACTTTCAACATTAAGAAATGATGCAAGGAAATTAGGTGCTTCAATCAAAATTACACAGAACAGGCTTACAAAACTAGCTTTAAAGGGAACGGGTTACGAGGAGCTTGCTCCATTATTTTCTGGATCAACACTTGTATCTTGGGCCGAAGATCCTATATCTGCGTCAAAGGCGATATATAATTTTGCCAAGACTAATGAAAAGCTTAAGGTTCTGGGCGGCGCAATGGGAAGTGAAATACTTGACGCAAATGGTGTTAAATCCGTTGCTATGCTTCCATCCCTTGATGAGGCTAGGGCAAAGATTTGTGCTGTGCTTGTGGCACCGGCAGGTAATCTTGCAAGAGTGTTTAAGGCTTATTCTGAAAAACAGGCTGCTTAATAAGTAGTTAAATAAATAAAAATATAAAAAGGATTATAAAAATGGCTGATTTACAAAAAATTGTTGACGAACTTTCAAAACTTACAGTTATGGAAGCTGCAGAACTTTCTAAAAAATTAGAGGAAGTTTGGGGTGTTTCTGCTGCTGCTCCAGTAGTAGTTGCTGGTGCTGCAGGTGGCGAAGCTGCTGCTGAAAAAACAGAATTTGATGTTGTATTGGCATCTGCTGGTGCAAGTAAAATTGCTGTTATAAAAGAAGTTCGTGAAATCACAGGTTTGGGACTTAAAGAAGCTAAAGATTTAGTTGATGGTGCTCCTAAAACTGTAAAAGCTGGTGTTGCAAAAGCAGCAGCAGAAGAAATGAAAACTAAATTAGAAGCTGCTGGTGCAACAGTAGAACTTAAATAGTTTTAT
>CAUUHH010000008.1:0-28430 GCA_963544995.1 uncultured Alphaproteobacteria bacterium
AGTAGGATATTACCAACCAAATGAAGGGGCAAATACTTGCGGTCATTGTAGAGATGATAATTATTATGTACAAGAAATTTATCGTTGTGGTAAAGATGATGATGGTAGTGATGAGAAAGTTTATTTGGGAGTAAGTGATATTATACATAAAAAATATTTTAACTGTAACTATTCTTACTGTTCTGAATGTGTTTCTATGTATGGTTATGGATCCGGAAAAACGTGTACAGAGTATAAAACAGTTGCACATAAAGTTCGTTGTTGTAAAAATTATAATAAAGGGTGTTTTGCTATAAGTGGTGATACCTTTTACTATAATTGTGATAGGGTAACTGGAGCTACCTATTATACAGATAAAAATGGAAGATATTTAGGTGAAGGAGATGGGTAGCTTTTTTATAGTTTATATAATGCCTATTGTTACATTATTGTAAGCTATGTATTAATAAGTAGAATGTTTTTTTGATAATTGATAATTTTTTTAGAGGTATTTTAGTTTTTTATTGTAGTGATTTATTTTATTAAAGTAAAAAACAGCATATAGACATAATCTATATGCTGTTTTTTATTCTTATATATTATTAAGAGTGGGATGATATGTAGTTTACAGCATCACCAACAGTTAAAATTTTTTCTGCTTCTTCATCAGGAATTTCACAGCCGAATTCTTCTTCGAATGCCATAACTAGTTCAACAGTATCTAATGAATCAGCACCTAAATCATCAACAAAATTTGCTTTTTCATTAACTTTATCTGCCTCTACTCCAAGATTTTCAACAACTATTTTTTTTACTTTTTCAAAAACATTTGTCTGTTCAGCCATTTTTTATTCCTTTTTTTAGTTAAAATAAACTTTCAGTTATATCTGAATAGGAGATATTCTATATAAAATCCTATTTAAAGTCAATTAAAAATACTTTATTGAAACTTTATTCTATTTAATTTTTATATATTCCTTTTATGTTAGGAGCTTTGTAAATTGCATTTATTGCGTCTTCTATTGTTTCTATTTTAAATTTTTCAGAAGTTTCGGTTAGGTCTTTTTTAAATATTATTTCTAAATTTGCAAGAAAATCTAACCAATTCCAATAGTCTATACCTAGTGAAAAATAGTTTTTATTTTTTATTGTTTTAAAATCTTGAACATTTAAACAGGTGTTTAATGCTTCTTTAAATCGTTTATTGTAAATATATTTATTTGTCATAATTTTGTCTATTATTAGACTTAATTTATGATTTGTCAATATTTAAATTTATTTATTGCAAAAGAATTTTTTTTTTGTAGATTTCGTATGAGAGGATTTGATTATGAGAAAAATTTTAATATTTTTATTTGTTTGTTTTAATTCTTTTTTATCTGTTAAAGCTGAATTACATATTGATGTGGATAGTGGAAGTATAAATCCGATTTCTATTGCTGTTTTGGATTTCAATTCTAATACTAGTGAATTAAATAATTTTTCGAAACAGATTGCTGTTGTTATTTCTGATAACTTAAAAAGAAGTGGTCTGTTTAAAATAGTATCTAAAACTTCGTTTATTGATAAGAAGCAATCTTTGAATGAAGCGCCTAATTTTCAGAATTGGTCTGTTATAAATGTACAAGCTTTATTAAATGGAGCTGTTAGTTTGCAAAAGAATGGTAAAATTCGTGTGGAATTTAATTTATGGGATATTCCTGCCAAACAAAGAATAGAAGGACAGGCTCTTGTCACAGATAAATCCAATTGGAGAAGAATTGCACATATAATTTCTGATTATATTTATAAAAGGATGACCGGAGATAATGGGTATTTTGATACTAGGATTGTTTATGTTGCAGAAACTGGTTCAAAGTTAAATAGGGTTAAAAAGCTTGCAATTGTAGATCAAGATGGTGCAAATTTAAAATATTTAACAGATGGGCAAATACAAGTTACAACTCCTGTATTTTCAAATAATTCTCAAAAAATAGCTTATGTTACATATTTTAATAAAATTCCTAGGGTTTATATTTTTGATATAGAAACTGGAAATCAAGAATTATTGGGTAATTTTCCTGGTATGTCATTTGCACCAAGATTTTCACCAGATGATAAAAGTGTTGTGATGAGTATTGCAAGTGATGGAAATTCAGATATATATGAAATGAAATTAAGAAATAGAAAATTAAAAAAACTTACATCCAGTTTAGCTATAGATACGGCACCTACATATTCCCCAGATGGTAAGAAAATAGCATTTGTTTCTGATAGAAGTGGTGTTCCTCAAATATATGTTATGGATAGAGATGGAGATAATCTTAAAAGGATTAGTTTTGGGGATGGACAATATGGAGATGTAGTGTGGTCTCCAAGAGGTGATTATTTAGCTTTTGTAAAAATTAAAAATAATAAATTTTATATAGGTGTTATGTTTGAAGATGGAACTGGAGAACGGTTAATTGCAGATGGTTATATGGTAGAATCACCAACTTGGTCACCAAATGGTCGTAGAATTATTTATTATGAACAAGTTCCAACATCGGATGGTAATGATAAATTATTTGTAAAAAGTATTGATGTTACTGGTTATAATAAAAATATTATGAAATTACCGACAAGTGCATCTGATCCTTCTTGGTCACCTGTATTGCAATAATATTTATTGACAAATTTTATATGTTTTTGTAACATAAATATCTAGTTTTGCGGATGGGCTTTCATTTGGCTGCCTTTTCTGCTTTTTTTTAATTATGATAGGAGTTAAAAAATGCCAAAATTAAAGACAAGAAGTGCTTTTAAACTTCGTTTTCGTTTGACTGCTAGTGGTAAAGTTAAGACTAGTCGTGCGCATCATAATCATTTTATGAGAAGGAAGTCAGCTAGATCTCTTACAGAAGCTGTTCATTCACAGTATTTAGAATCTGGTGATAAAAAGTTGATTTCAAGATCAATGCCTTATGGTATTAATTAGTGGGAGTTTATTATGGCACGTGTTAAGAGAAGTATAACAAAAAGACAAAGACATAAAAAAATATTATCTATGGCAAAAGGATTTCGTGGCAGGAGTTCTACTTGTTATAGAATTGCTCATGAAAGAGTTGAAAAAGCTTTACAGTATGCGTATAGGGATAGAAGAAAGAAAAAGTCAACTTTCCGTTCTCTTTGGATTACTAGAATTAATGCAGAGGTTAGGCAGTATGGTTTGACTTATTCTGTGTTTATGAATGCTCTTTCGAAGTCAGGAATTGTTTTGGATAGAAAGGTCTTAGCTGATCTTGCTGTGAAAGATAGAGCAGCATTTAAATCTGTTGTTGATAATGTTAAACAGTTTATAGTTGCTTAATAATAGCCTCTGTTTAATATTTTTATTATGAAAGAGGTTGTTTATGACCTCTTTTGTTTTTTGGAGTTTGGTATGTTAAATAAATTAGAAATTTTAGAACAAATACGAAATACGACTTCTTTATTTGATTTAGATAAAATTTCGGTTTCAGTACTTGGAAAGTCTGGAATTTTGACACAAATGCTTAAATCTTTATCAAAATTATCGTTAGAAGAGAAAAAAATACAAGGTTCAGAACTTAATTTAATAAAACAAGAAATAATTCAAGTATTGGAAAATAAAAAACAACAGCTTGAATTACTCGAAGTTAATAAAAGGTTAGAAACTGATGTTATAGATATAACTCTTAGCAAAAAAGAAAATAATAAAGGGTTTATTCATCCGTTAACTCAAGTTAAAGAAGAGTTATTTCAAATTTTTGGAATGTTAGGATTTATGTTAGTAGATAATGATGATCCGGATGTAGAGGATGATTTTCATAATTTTACAGCTTTAAATGTTCCTAGTTTCCATCCAGCAAGATCTATGCAGGATACTTTTTTTATAGATAAAACTGATAATATTTTAAGAACGCAGACTTCATCAGTACAGATTAGAGAAATGGAACGTCATGGGGTTCCTGTTAAAATTATCAGTATGGGAAGAGTTTATAGAAGTGATTGGGATGCAACTCATACGCCTATGTTTCATCAGATAGAGGGGCTTTGGATAGACACAAATGTTACAATGGCTCATTTAAAAGGTTGTTTAGTGGATTTTCTAAAATTATTTTTTGAAGTGAATGAAGTTCCTGTTCAATTTAGACCTAGCTATTTCCCTTTTACAGAACCGTCTGCTGAAATGGATATAAGATGTAATTTTTCTGATGGAGAGCTTAAAATAGGTAGTGATGGGAATAGATGGCTTGAAATTTTAGGTTGTGGCATGGTTCATCCGAATGTTTTAAAATCTGTTAATATAGATCCAGAAAAATATCAAGGTTTTGCATTTGGTATGGGAATAGAGCGTTTAACTATGTTGAAATATGGAATATCCGATATGAGAAAATGTTATGATACAGATATTAGGTGGCTTTCAAATTATGGATTTGAAGCAGGGGATGTTCCTAATTTAGTTACTGGATTAAGTAAAAAATAGTTTGGAGAATAGATATGATTTTTACTTATAAACAATTAATACAGTTTTTAGATACTGATTTATCTCCTTTTGAAATTGCAGATAAATTAACAAAATTAGGGTTAGAAATAGAAAATGTTAAAGATATGAAAGAACCCCTTAAAGATTTTGTTATTGGAGAGGTAATATCTTGTGATAATCATCCTGATAGTGATCATTTGCATTTGTTAAAAGTTAGTGATGGAAAAGAAATTCTTGATGTGGTTTGTGGGGCCCCTAATGTTCATGCTGGACTGAAAGGGGTATTTGCACCTGTGAATTCCATTATTCCAAGAGATAATTTTAAGTTAAAAAAATCTATTATTAGAGGTGCTGTATCTAATGGAATGATGTGTTCTGCGTCAGAATTACAAATAGGTGAAGATGCAGATGGTATAATAGAGCTTTCTGTAGATTGTAAAGCAGGTGATAGAGCTATTGATATCTTAGAACAAATATATAATTTGGATGTTGTTTATGATGGAAATGTTTTGCCAAATAGACCGGATTATTTAGGAGTGTTTGGAATAGCTAGGGATTTAGCTGCTGCTGGTTTTGGTAAATTGAAAAAAAATGAATTTGATTTGAAAAAAGAATTTATTGCTAGTTATGATATTCCGATAACAGTTATTAATAGTATTTTAGATGATGTTCCTGAATTTAATATTTGTTATGTTAGAAATTGTAAAAATTCTGCTTCTCCAGATTGGCTTAAAAATTATCTTGTTAGTATTGGAAAATCATCTATTTCGACTTTAGTAGATATATCTAATTATTGTTTACATTCTTATAATAGACCTCTTCATATTTTTGATGCAGATAAAATAAAAGGTAATTTAGTTTTAGATTATGCAAAGCAAGGAGAAGTTTTTTATGCTTTGGATGGAAATAAATATATATTGAATGAAGGTGATATAGTTGTTAGAGATGATAATTGTATTCAGAGCCTTGCTGGGATTATGGGAGGAATGAGTAGTGCGTGTTCATTGGATACAACGAATATTATAATAGAATCTGCATATTTTAATCCTATAAAAATCAGGAAAACAGCAAAATTATTAAAAATAGAATCTGATTCTAAATTTAGATTTGAAAGAGGAATAGATTCTTTATCTACTTTATCTGGGTTACAGTATGCTGCAAGTATGGTGGTTAATTTGTGTGGAGGTAAAGCTTCTAAAATTTTTAAGACTGGAAAGGTTATATATAATGAGAGTATTATAAAATATCCAATTTCTTATTTTAAGCAAATTATAGGTTTTGATATCCCTAAAACTTATATGATAGAAATTTTAAATAAGTTAGGGTGTAAAGTTGTAGATAATGGTGATGTTTTAGATATTGTACCTCCATCATATAGGCAAGATTTAGAAGGAAAGCATGATATTAATGAAGAGTTATTGAGATTGTATGGATTTGATAAATTATTGTCTATTTCTGAGAAACATACTAGTGTTTTGAATATTACATCTAAATTGCAAAATAAGATAAAACTTCCTAGACTTCTTGCATCAAGAGGAATGACTGAAGTTTATACATGGTCATTTATGAGTGATAAAAAGCAATTTGATACTAGTGATGATAGCAGTTTTATAACTTTATCTAATCCTATTTCTGCGGATTTAAATGTTATGAGGAAAAGTATAATTCCTAATTTATTAGATGGAATTAAAAATAATTTGTTTAGAGGCATTTCTTCAACTCATATTTTTGAAATAGGCCCTGTATTTTATGGAAAGAATCCTAAAGAGCAATTTTTATCTGTTTCTGGAGTAAGACAGGGCGCTTATAATATTAAAGATTGGTCTAATACTCTTAGATTACCAGATTTTTACGATATTAAAAATGATGTTTTGTCCGTATTGAATTTATTTGGTTTTAAAAATACTAGTGTAAAGTTTGCTGTTGATAATTTACCAAATTATTTAAATCCTTATAAAGCGGCTAATGTTGTTTTAGCGGGGCATATTATTGGTTATTTAGGTTTTATACATCCTTTGATATTAAAACAATTTGGAATTAAAAATAGTGATGTTGTATGTTTTGAAATTAATTTAGATATAATTCCAGAGCTAAGTAGAAAATCTATATCTAAAAAGAAGTGTGTTATATCTGAATTACTTAATATTACTCGTGATTTTTCTGTAATTATTGATAAAGCTATTCATGCAGATGATATTTTAAATGCTGTTAAAAATTCTGATAAATTACATATTTTTGATGTTGTTATTTTTGATTTGTATAATGGAGAAAATATTAGTAAGGATAAAAAATCTATTTCTATTAGGATTACTATAGAACAAAAAAATAAAACTCTTACTGATGAAGAAATAGATAGTATATTTAGAAAATCAATCGCTTCAGTAGAAAAACTTGGTGGAATACTAAGAGATAGGTAAGATATTATCAACTTAATAGCTTTACTATAGTTTCTTTCCCTATATTTTTTATAAATCCAGCTAGCTTTGGGCCGGTATCTCTGTTTATTATTAATTGATAAATTTTTTTGTATATTTCAGTCTTTAATTCGAATTTATTTATTATTTCTGCAATTTTGTTTTGCAATTCCTTATCTGTCTTATATGTATTCCAATTTTCTAATAATTCATTTTTTAATGTATCTATAAATGATTTTTCATTATTATTTAAATTAATATTAATTTTATCTTTGTTTATTATAAATTTAAATTCTTCTGGAGCATGATTTTTTATCCAAAAAGCTGCTCTTTCACTTCGTTCTTTAAATCTTCTTTCATCTCTACCATTTTTAATTAAATCTTTATAATATTCTTTTGTTTTCTGTAGATCGAAATTATTTATTTGTATTATATTACACAAATGTCTGAAACTAGGTTGGAAAGGGATTGTATCTGGTATTTTCCCTTCCTTATTTAACTGAGATAGTTCATATATTCGTATTGCATTTTTTTTCTTTTCTTCGTTTACTGTTTCTAGTCCATATACTGTTCTTTCAAGTCTGTCAAAATCTTCATAATTTTTTAGAACATCTAAATCGAATGCTAAATCAAAAGATGCATTTGGTTTGTATGAGGAAAATATCCATCTAACTATTTCTGGTTCGTAAACATCTAATATTTCTTTTAATGTTATAACATTTCCTTTTGATGATGAAATTTTGCCATTGAATCCTTTTATTCCTATATTATCATATGCTGTATATACGGGAGGTTCCTTATTAAATATTTCTTTGATTATTAAACTTGCAGTATCTCTACTTCCTCCTGCTGATGAATGATCACGACCACCCGGTTCAAAATCTACATTTTCGTAGGCCCATCTCATAGGCCAATCTATACGCCATGGAAGTTTTAATCTGTTTGAATTGTTTAAATTTTCTGTCCCTTCGTAATTACATAAATTACATTTATAATTAATAATTTTTGAATTTTTATCATAACTTAATATTTTTATTTTATCTCTGTTACAATTTTTGCAATAGGTTGTAAGTGGATTCCAATATTCGTCTAATTCTGAAGTTTTAAACTGACTTAATATTTTTGCAATGTTATCTTTATTATCCATTACATGAATAATTTCCTGATTATATTTTTTATTCCTGTATTGCATGTTTTGATATATAAATTCCACATAATCTATACCAACTTTTGGTAAATCGGCTTCAAAAACTTTTTCATTATGTTCTGCATATGATGAATAAATATCAAAAGGATCTGGTATATCAACAATAGGTTCATAAAGATGTTTTTGTAATTCATCTTGTTTTGGCATGTTTGCAGGAACCTTTCTAAAGGTATCATAATCATCCCAAGAGTAAATAAATCTTACTTTTTTACCTTTATTTATTAAGGCTCTACCAACTAAATCTACAGTGATTACTTCTCTAAAATTGCCAAAATGCACTACACCTGATGGCGTTATTCCGCTTGCAATAGTATAGATTTCTTTATCGCCTTTCTCTCGAATAATTTTATCTGCAATTATATCAGCCCAATGATAATTAATTTTATTTTTATTTATTTCTGTCATATTGTTTTTTCTTTAATTTAAATTTTGTTATTTTAATTGTAAATAATATTATTAGTCAATAGTTTAAGATTTATTTTACTATGGCATTTTACCAAGAAAGATTTATTGAACCACCTTCTGATATACTTTTCCCATCTGGTAAAACACAGCGACCTTGAAGCATATCTCCTTTTTCTTTTTTTAAAATATCTGCTTTTATTAACTCTCCTGTTCCTTCCATTATTTGAGATGTACCCGCAGCAAATCCATCTATCAATCCATTAGTTATTTGTTTTTTAAGTAGAGCTTTGTTATCATCTTGTGCTTGCTTTAAAGCATCTTGAGCTTCTGTTTTTTGTGTATTTAAGTTTATTTCTTTGTTTGCTTTAGCTTTTAGAGAGTCAAGTTCTTCTTTTGAATGTCTTGATGATGTTTCTTCTATAATTTCATTTCCTTTTTCATCTTTTTTACCTGTTTTTATTTTCCTGGTTGCACTTATTGCTGAAGTAGCTCCAGCTATTGCTCCTGTCATAATACCGGATATTAATTTTACAGTTCCCATTGTTTTAGTTGTTTTTACAGCAGCGCAATTTGCAGAATCTTTGTAGCATGGTTCAACATTAAATATATCTGGAGAGCAGGTATAGGTTCTACCATCTAAGTACCAGGTTTTTGATACAGAAACTGCACTACAACTATCCAAACACTCATTTTTATGTTTATTTCTTTTAAATGTTACTTTTATAGCGCATTTTTTATTTTTTTCATCCCATGTGCCACCGGCTCCATTTTCGGTATTTTCACAAAATTCTTTTTTTTCTTTTGGAATAAAGATTTCTGTAAAATATGTTTTAAATTTTATAGATTTTTCTTTATCTATTAATGCTTTGCAGCTATTAAACTGATTTTCAAAATTTAAAGATTTATAACATTGAACATGATTTGGTTGATCATCACTGCCTGAACACCCGTTCTGCATACATAATTGAAATTCTTCCCATTTTGCATCTTTTGACATGTCAGGAACTTCTTTTTTCCCTTGTTCTTCTGTTGATTCTTTAATTTCTTCTTTGGTGTTTGACTTTTGTTCTTCTTTTGTGTTTTCTGTTTGTGGATTGGTTTTTGATTCAGTTTGCTCTTGGTTGACTGTAACCGGTTTTTCAGTTTTGTTTATTTCTTCTTTTGCTGTAGATTTTTCTTCTGTTTTTTCTATGATTTGCTTTTGCCTTTGTGGAGCAGAGCTTCTACTTCTTTTTGATTTGTGTTTTGATGAAGAACGTTTTGATTTTCTTACTTTTTTAGCAGAAATTGTTGGGGTATAAAAAAACATAGCTATAAATAATATATAGCAAACAAATATTAATCTATTTTTGTTTAATAATTTCATTTGTTCTATATTTTAGCATTTTTATATATTATATCAATATTTAATCTCTCCATAATAGATATACTTGTTCATTTTCGGTTGCAAACCATTCTCCATTTAAATAACAGTTTCCATGATTTGTTACTGTATTTGTATTTACGATACCTCTTCCGGAACTTCGATCTATACTAGTGTGTTTACTTAGGGCTAGTTCCTCTTCTTTTCTTTTTTCTTTATTAATTTCTTCAGTCATTGCTATATCAGTTATATCTTTTGCTACATTTATGCTTGATTTTACAATTCCAGCAATAGAATTTACGGCTCCTATTTTTTTATCTGAATTATTACTTGATGAGTTGTCAGAATTTATGGCTCCTTTTAGTCCTACTGCAGATGTTATCATTCCTGCAGATGCAATACCTATATTTGCGCAGTGGTTTGCTTTTTCAGCATCTGTTTTTGCATTTGCACATTCGTATATTGCATCACCAGTATTAACTGCTCCTACAGCAATGCCACCTGCAGCTTTTATAATTTTTCCTACCTTACTACCTCCTGCAAAGCTAAGGCCTATTGATGCTACTGTATTTATAGTTGATAAGGTTAAATCTTTTGTACTTATTTTACCATCTTTATAATCTTGGATTTTAAACCCTAATTCTGTTACCATTTCTCCAGCATCTATCCCTTTATCTACAAGAGTTCCTATTGGATCTGCTTTACCTCCAAAACTTAAACCTACACCTGCTATATTAAATACTTGAGCAGATACCTCCAAAATATTATTTACTCTTGCTTGTTTTGTTTCCATGCTTTCTTCTAATTTTACACCAAAATTATCTGCAGAGCATTCAAATATAGAACCTACAGGAAATAATTTTGTCGATGTAATGGTATCTTTACTTTGTCCATATGATATATATATATGGCAATTTTTTCTATCATTTGAGAAATTTCCATCCATTGATATACATGATCGTTCCCTTAATAATGCCATTTTATCATAAAAGAGTTGTTTTAAAGTTTCTGGTGATTTTGCTTTTTTTATTATTTTTGAGCACATAGTTCCGATAAAAAATTTTGCTGTATTTTCGTTAAAGCATAGACTAAATGGAGGATATGCATAATTTTCTGCGCCTGGTATATTATTACTCATAACGGTGCAGCCTGGTTTCATACATTCTTCTAATTTTTTTAGTTCTGTTGCTAATCCTTCACCTTTTTCAATTATTTTATCTGATAGAAGTAAACAATCTCTTTGTATAAAATTTTTATATTTTACCCATATACCTCGTTTATCTTCTTCACAACCATCCAATATTTCTGCACATTCCTTTTTAGAGTAATTTAATAATTCGAAACCTTTTTTTATTTGAATTCCATCTATATTTACAAAAGACATATTTTCTTTTGTGTTAGTATAGTTATCTTCATAACATAAGCATTTCCCCAATTTGTCGTTAGAGCAAAATTTATTCATACAACGCATATAGTTAGAATCGCATTTCCTTTTTGATATTTGTTCTTTGATATTTTTTGTTATTTTATTTTCTTGTTTATCTGCTGTATTTGTATTATTTTTTATTGGTTTTTCTTCCTTTTTATTTTGGGTTGATAAATCGTTATTTTGTTTAATATTTCTTGTTAATTTTATTTTTTTTGAAGATTTTCTTGTAGATTTTGATAATTTTGCATGTCTTGTCCTTTTTTCAGGTTTAGCCGCTGCAACAAGTATGGATATACAAGACAGTGTTGATATAATGAGTAATGTTGTCGTTTTTATTTTCATTTTTTGTTTAAATTTTCTATATCTTCTCCATTTTCACTCCATGATGAAGACCATTGTAACTTATAAAATATTTCTTCATCCATATTAAACATTAATTTTTTTTGATCTCCTTTTATTGCATAACAATATCCATCAAATGTTTTATCTAATGAATTTCCATATGTTGCTGCCATTACTACATTAGTTAGATGTTCGCTACTTGTAACACCAGATATAAGTTCATTAGTAGTTTCTCCAATTCCACCTGCTATATCACCTGATAATACAGCTGTTGTAACGGATTCTGCAATTCCTACTGATGTTGAAAGCATGTCTAAACTAAATAAAGCGATAGATTTTTTCCGTTCTAATTCTGCAACTTTTGATTTCCCCAATTCTGTTCCAAAAAATTGTTCTGAACAAATAATATTATCTCCTATCTTAAATTCTTTTACAGACTGTATTGTTTTAAATGAGGCTCCTATTCCTATTTTTAGATAACAATTATTATCTGATTTAAGTGTTCCAAAGTTTTTTTCACAATAGTATTTTTTATAATCGGTAAGAGAATCTTTAAATCTTTTTAAGATTTTTTCCTTGTTTTCGCTGTTTTCATAATATTTTTTACATACTTGTATTTTTTTTTCGTATTTATCTTCATCAAAACAATTTATGAAAGCTTCACCTCTTTTGCTGCATTTTTGTTGCATACAATCGTTTAATTCTGCGACTTGTTTATCGATAGACATTATTTTATTGTCAGAAATATTTTTGTTTAAACAATCATTTTTTGCTGATCTTTTATATTGAGATACAATATCTAACTCCTTAGATTTACAAATATTTGTTATATAGCTGCATTTTTCATTTGATTTAGAAAAATTTATTTCTTCTGCGCATTTACATTTTCCAGTTTTATTATTAAAACAAGTTATATTCATGCATTTAATATATTCTTTTTCGCAGTTATATTTATTTATGTGTGATGTATCTTTATCGTTATCATGATTTTCTTTTGTGTGAGTTATATTTTCTTTATTATCTTTTTTTTCTTCTTTTGTTTGTGGTGATTTTTCTTTGTTTAAAATTATACTTTTTTTTGTTCTAGGTAAATTAGCAGATTTTCTATTCTTACTTCGTTTAGCAAAAATAACTAAATCATTAATAAAAAATAAATTTAATATTAGTAATGTTATTGTTTTTTTCATTTTTAATTCATTAACACCTTAAAATATTGGTTCATAGTTGCAATCATTTCTCCTTTTATAAAGCAGGCTCCTTCTTTTACATCTGTATTAAATTTTGCAGCACCTCCTAGTGCTCCACCAACTGCTTTACATTGTAATGATCCACCATTCATTATCATTGGAACACCTTGAGCTGCGGCTCCACCAAAAGAAAATATAGTCATTGCAGCTCCTGCAACCATTAAAGCTGCACCCGCGACAGATCTTACTGCAGCAAAAGCAAAATCCTTTATTGCCTCTCTTAAAAAGGGTTTATATGTGTTATTTGTTGAAAAATATTCTTGTGTACATTCTACTATTTCTCCATAGTTGAATTCTTTTACAGCTGCTTGTTTTTTTATTCTGCCTGTTCTCATTAATTTACCATCTTTTTCTATTTCTATTATTTCTGGTGTTCCATATACAACCGGGATCTTGCATATTTTTGTATCATAGTCTATTTTACCCCCCATATTATCACAGAATTTTTGCCTTTCTTTAAAGATTTTATCGTAAAACATCTTTTTTACTGATAATGGTTTACTGGTTTTCGAAAGTACAGAATTGCATTTATCTGTTCTTCTTTCGATTTTTTTTATTGTAAAACAATCACTGAATTTAAATCCGCAGATTTGTGCCATACAGGTTGTATATTCATCCAACACTTCTTTTACTGTTTCATCTGATTGAGCTTTCATAGCATCTAAGTAATTTTTTGTTAATAAATCGTCTTTGATTTGTGCTATATAATTATTTTTTATTCTGTTTCTTTCTGCTAGTGGGCATTCTTTTAAAGTTTCATCACAATTACCAAGTGCAAAAGTGAAAAGATCGTTTCCTATACGAAATTTTTCTCCGTCTCTTTTAACTGTTTCAAATGAATCGATTGATGTATCGCAAATGCTTCTTATTCCATCTTCATTTTTGCAAATAAAATCCATACATATATTGTATTTTTCGTTGCAATTTAGTTTTTCTTTTTTTGTATCTGTTAAAGTAACTGAATTTTCTTTATTTTTTATTTCTGTTTTAATATTTTCGTTTTCTTGTTTTTTATTAATTTTGTTTATTATTTTAATTTTTCTTTTTTGACTTTTTTTTGCTTTTGAAATATTTCGCGCATAAATTGGCAGTTCAGTAATTAAAATACTGGTTATAACTATACTATGTATTATGAATCTAAGCATTTTCCTTTTCTCTAAGTTTGTAGTTTAGATTATTTAAATTTATTAATCAAATATTTATTATAATTAATGAAAATAACCATATTAAAAATGATATAAAAATTATTGGTGCCAGTGCAAAATATTTATCTTTTTTTATTAAGGTGGTTAATAGTGAAATAAAAAATGTAATTAGTATTATGTAAGAGATATTTTTTAATCCTGTTAAAATTGTAATTGCAGTAATTAATTTTACGTCTCCACCACCAAACGAATATGGATTTTTAAAGTAAAATATTAATGCTAAAATGCTTGTTAATATGTATATAGTTGTTGCGCTTAAAATACTTTCAATAGGTGTTATATTCAAGTATGAAAATATATTGTTTTTTTCGCATAATATAATAAATAAAAAATTCACTAATACCATACTGAAAGTAAGTATATCAGGAATTAATTTAGATCTATTATCAATATTTGCTGATAATCCTAGTAAAAATAATGATATAAATAACATATTTAAAGCATTGCTTGAAGTTATGTTTATAGGCAACAATTTTTTTAGTAAAATAAACATAATTAAATAAAATAATCCCCACGTTATTTTGTTTAATAAATATTGTAATTTCAATGAATTGTATTTCGTAATATAATGTTGAGGTTTATGTTGTTTTTTGTTAATGTGGTACTTTATTATATCGCCTAAAAAACTGTGTAAAGAGCATGGGTAAAATTTTATTAAAAATCTGCTTAGTATAGGTATAAAAAAACCTGTTGAAAAATATATTCCAAAGGTTAGTATTTTTGTTATTAATTGCATTTATTTATTCCTTTTATTTTTCTTTTGATATTAGGATAAATGTAATTAAATTAAAAGGATTTTGTTATGGCAGAATGGACAGATAAAAAAATTGAAAAATTAAAATCTCTTTGGGATAAAGGGGTTCCTACTGCAGAGATGGGAAAGTTGCTTGGTGTTTCAAAAAATGCTATAGTAGGTAAGGTTCATAGACTTGGGCTTTCTAATAGAGTTTCGCCTATTGGAAAGAGTGTTAAATCTTCTCTTAAATCTGTCGCTGTTGTTTCTGCTAAGAAGAATACTTCTGTAATAGAAGGTGTTGAAAATTTAGTTTCTAAGAATAAACAAAAAGAGGTTAAAAATTTTAAGGGTGTTTCGTTGTTAGAATTGCAAGCGGATAAGTGCACTTGGCCTATTGGCGAGGCAGACGATGGAAGCTTTTTGTTTTGCGGAAAAGATGTTTTTAAAAATAAATCTTATTGTTTAGAACATTGTGTAGAAGCTTATTCAGCGAATTCATTTGCTTCTACAAAATCTGGTAAAGGATAGATTTTTTTGGAGAGGGAAATGGAGAGAGTAAATAGTTTTTGGGTTGTTAATAGTTTTTACGGTGATGTGAGGGAGTTTCATTTTTCGTCTCCTGACTTTAATTTTATTTCCTATCATAAAGATAATAAACTTTTATTTGTTTTGGATAATACATGTGATTTTGTTTCTCCAAATAATTTGTTGTTAATAGAAAATTATCGTGATGATAATGGGGTTTTAGATCCAGATGTAAAATGGGATTTTATATTAAAAAATAAATTTAAAATAGATCCGATAAAAATTAGACCCAAGGAGGATACTAAATATAAAAAACTTGATATTAGTTATGTGGATTTATTTTTGTATTCTGATTTTATTTCCAATAAATCAGATAATTTATATAAAAAAATATTGTATTTAAGAGAAGATTTGTCTCTTAAAAATGCTTTTAACAGAGAATCTGAGAATCTTTTAAATTATAATAAATCGACTCAAACGTTGGAAAAAGCAAATGTTACGTTAGCCAATTTGCAAAAAAAAGTTTTACATTTATCTAAAAGACTTCAAAAACTACAAGAAATAGAAATAACTAATCCTGAAAAGTTTGATAATAATTTAAAAGAAACTTTAGTTCAAAAGCTTTATGATAATACTGAAAAGCTAAAAAGAACGGAGCGCAGAATAAAAAGGGCAGAGAAGAGGGCTGCTGTATCAGAATCTGAATTATCTAATAATAGGCTTCAAATAGTAGAATTAAAAAAGAGGATATCTTTAAGAGATTTTAATGATAAGTTAGAAATAAATAATGAACTTAAAACATTAGATATTAATCAGCAACATATTGATAATACAAATAATAATTCTGATTCTGCTATATTAAATGATACTAATATAGATTCTGATTTTGAACTAGATAAAAAAGAATTGATAGTTGAAAAATTAGATGTTAAGAATCTTGAGAAGGCTGATGGAGATAAAATTTTAATAAAGGAGGAAGTTATGCCTAAAATTAATTCTAATAATCAAAATACTGTTGAGTTTAAACCTCCTGTTTTAGATAGTGTGGCTGAGACTGATAAAATTGGTAAGAAGTTTAAATTTTCTTTGAATGGTAATTATTCGAATGTTTGGAAATATGTTTTATCAGTATTTTTATCTATTTTTGTTTTGGGAGCTATTTTCTTTGTGTTTTTATCTGATGATACACCTTCTGATATTAGGTTAGATGGAGAAAATGAAGTTGTTGAGTTGAATAAAGATAATCGTAATGATGAAATAGATGAAAGTAAATTAGTTCAAAATAATGAAGTTGTACCTGTAACTTCTGTAGAGGATAATATTGTTCCTATTGATGTTAAATCTGCCTCATCTTTTATTGATGCTGATTTAAAAAATAAAGAATCTGATGAAAAAAAGAATATTTCTGTTATCTCTGATGTGAATAAAGATTTTGTTAATAATGCTAATACTAAAAGGTCTATTAAACCTGTTATTAAAAAATCTTTTAAATCTGTAGCAGATAAAAAAGGTTATAAAATTTCTAAAAAGTCTACTCCTATTGTTGAAAGAAAACTAAAATCTTTGAAAGCAGTTAAGGATTCGAGTAATAAAGTTACTACTTCTGTTACTTCATCAGAAGTTGAAGTAATTCCTGATGATGTTATTGTAGAAAATGATGATTTAACTCATAACGAAATTCCTGTTAAAAATGAGAAGAAAGTAACAGAAGTTGTTGCGAATGATAATATTAAAGATAATTCTTCTCTAGAAATAGTATCAGAATCAGAAGATCTTAAGTCATCTGAAAATTTGTATACAGAAATTTCAGATAGTAATGTTTCCGATTCTGTTCTTGAAGATACTAAAGTAAATTTTAAACCTGAAGTTTCTGCATTAGATATAGCAAGAAAAGAGTATATAGAAAATGTGATTGCTGGGGATGTGTATATTTCGACTATCTCTTCCTTGAAAGAATCTTTTTTTGTATCTGATAATTCTTCTAATATTGATGAGTTGAAGAAATTTAATAAGTATTGGAATTCTTTTAGGAATATGGTTTATTCTACTTATTATAATTTAGATGATTCTTTAAAGTCAGATATAGATGTGAAGGAATATTTTAATGACGAATATTTATTAAGACTTTATGTAAATGCTTATAATGATTTGTATGAAAGTCTTGTTAATGAATTTGTGATGAAATATGAATATTCAAATGGTTCTTCTGTAGGTTTATATGTTGAAATAGAAGATTCTTTACAGAGTTTAGGTATGCCTAGTAAGAAGCTTGATTTATTGCAAAAAATGTCTGATGCAATAAAAGATAATGGTGGATCAGCTTCTGTTTTAGCAGCAATTTATGAAAAAGATATTCATATGTCATCTGAAACTCTTGAATTGAATGATGAAACTGCTCCTAAATCTGTTATATCAGAAAATGCTTTATCTGATGGTGATGAAATTAGTAGTGTTGAAGTATCGCTTAAGAATGAGGAGAGCGATGCTGTTGAGAATGCATCTGATGTTGTAAAATATGTGCCGGATTCTAATTCTGAAAATTTAAATACTTCTGATAATTTACAGAAGTTGGCATTGGATGTGAATGGTAATGAAAATACAGAGGGCGGTATAAATAAAGTGGAGAGCGCACCTGTTGATCCTGTAGAGAAGGAAAAGATAGAATTTGTTGATAATACATTTTCTGATGTTTTATCAGATACTCCGGTAGTTCCTGTTGATACTTCTATGAATACAGAAACTAATTCTGATGAAAAGGAAGTATCGAATGTTTTTGATGATGGTAGTGATGGTAATTCTGATCATGAAGTTGGAAATAGTTCTCATGCTGAAGGTGAGAATACTGAAATTTCTACCCTTGAGTTAGTAGAGAATTAGTTTTTTGTAATTTTTATCGATATATTTTTGTTTTTTTATTAGAAAGTAGTTTTCTATTTCCTTGTTGTTTTTTGATTTTATACTGTTTATTTTGTATAACAGTTTTGATTTTATGTGTGTGTTTATTTTTATTTCTTTTTCTAATTTATTTATTTTTAAAGTATTTTCTTGATATCTCCTTATACTGTATTTTCCTATAAATAAGCTCTTTATGGATATAACACTTATTATGAAGATTATTATTTTTATAAATATTAGTATTTTATTTTCTAATTTCATAAAATGCTCTTGATATTGATTTTGTTTTTATTATATTTTAAATTTTAATTTTAATCAATATTCTTGAGGATTAATTTTGTTAAAACCTTTATATGTAGGAAATTTAAAAATAGAAAATCCTGTAATTCTTGCTCCGCAAGCTGGGGTTACAGATTTAATTTTTAGAAATTTAGTTTCTAGTTTTGGTGGCAAAGAATATTCTACTTCTTTAACCGTATCAGAAATGGTTCCTTCTATGTCTCAGGTATATCTATCAAGTAAAAGAGATAATTTAAAACTTAAAAAGTTTTACTCTACATATACAAAGTTAAATAATTCTTATACATCCGTACAGATTTTTGGAAATGATTCTGTAGTTATGGCTGATAGTGCAAAAATAAATCAAGAATTAGGTGCTGATATAATAGATATAAATATGGGATGTCCTGTAAATAAAATTATAAAAAATGGATGTGGAGCAGACTTGATGAAAAATTTAACTTTAGCAGAAAATATAGTAAAAGTTGTTGTTAAATCAGTTAAAATCCCTGTTAGTGTTAAAATTAGGAGTGGTTGGGATAGTAATAATAAAAATGCTGTTGAATTTGCAAAAATGCTTGAAAATGCTGGTGCTAGTTTTATTTCAATTCATGGAAGAACTAGAAATCAATTTTATTCTGGTAAAGTGGATTTAGAAATAATAAAAGATGTTAAAAATTCTGTAAAAATTCCTGTAATAGGTAATGGAGATATAACTTCATTAGAAGATGCAAAAAATATGTTAGATTATACTGGTTGTGATGGAATTATGGTAGGTCGTGGTATTTATGGTAAACCTTGGTTTTTATCTGATATTATATATTTTTTAAAAACTGGAAAAATTTTGGAGAATAAAGATGTTTTGTATGTCAAAAGCATATTGCTTTCTCATTTTGAACAAATTTTGAAATTTTATGGTACAAAAGCAGGAATATTTTATGCTAGAAAACATTTAGCTTGGTATTCAAAAGGTATTAAAAATTCTGCAGAATTTAGAGAAATTATAAATAAAACTGAAGATATAACTGAAATTTATTCATTAATAAATAAATTTTTTGTTTAATAAAATTATTGATTATGTATATATACTGAGGTAGTGTTTGTGTTGTATTTTAGTGAGAGTTAGCTATGATGGATAAAGAAAAAATTAATATTGAAGGCTTGTCGTTTGATACAGGTGTGTCTATTAAAAAAGAAACTGTTGGGGAAGTGTTAAAAAGTAAGAGAGAAGCTTTATTCTTTTCTTTGGATGATATTTCTAATAATTTAAAAATTAAGAAATATTATTTGGAAGCTTTAGAAGATAATAATTTTTCTGCTTTGCCTGGTAATGCGTATGTTATTGGGTTTTTAAAATCATATTCTTTGTATTTAGGATTGAATGTAAATGAGTTAATAGATTTATATAAAAATTCATATTGTTTAGATGTTGATCCTGCATTAAATATTTCAGAAGAAAATTCTGTTATGAAAGATCCTGTTTTAAAGACGAATCATATTTTATTTGTTTTAGTTTTTATATTTTTAGCTATTTTGTTGATTTTACTTATTTCTAAAAACAAAGAAAAATCTTCTATTGCAGAGATTTCTTCAGATGGTAATTTAGAAGTATCTTTACCTGCAGTGCCGTCTAATAGTTCTGTAGAAGTAGAACAGAAATTGCAGTTAGATACTATTGATAATTCCAAAAATAGTAATGTTAGTGCCGATAAAAATTTATTTGTTGATGTAGATTCTGTTGTTTCTAATGAAAAAGAAAAAATAGTGTCAGATACTTTGAAGCAAGACATAGTTAATGGAATAGATATAGAAAGTGTTAAAACTTCTGATTTAATTAAAACTGGAAAAGAGTATGGTTTAAATAATAAATTATTATCTAGGATAGTTTTGAAAGCAACTAAACCTGTTTGGATAAAATTGAAAAAAGATGGTTTTTATAAATATGATACTAATTTAGGTGATATTGGAACTGGGGTTACAATTTTTGAAAAATTGCTTAATATAGGTGATGTATATTATGTTCCTGAAGGTGATAATTATTATTTAACTATAGGTAATGCACAAGGGATAGATATTTTTGTTGATGGCAAACTGGTTTCTCCTATATCTAAGTATGAAGTTGCTAGACATAATATAGAGATGAATGTTGAAAAATTGAAGTCTGGTAGTGCGTATATTAAGAGGTAATTGTGTCTAAATCAAAAATAAATACAAAATTATTGTCTGGGTTTGTTGAATTATTACCAGATGAACAGATCGTATTTGATAAAGTTTTTGATATAGTTCGTTCTACATATTTAAGAAGTGGTTATTTTTCTATTGATACTCCTGTGATGGAGAAATCTGATGTTTTATTAGCAAAAGCTGGTGGTGAAACAGAAAAACAGATATATAGATTTAGTAAAGGTGATAATGATCTTTCGTTGCGTTTTGATTTAACGGTTCCTTTTTCTAGGTATGTATCGGAGCATTATAATGATTTATTATTTCCGTTTAAAAAATTTCAAATAGGAAAAGTTTATAGAGGTGAAAGAGCGCAAAAAGGTCGATATAGGGAATTTTATCAAGCAGATATTGATATAGTTTCAAAAGATAGTCTTTCGAATATGTGTTCAGTTGATGTAATTTCAACTATTGTAAAAACTCTTTTATCTTTATCTAAACAATTTAATTTGGGGAGTTTTACTTTTAAAATATCTGATAGAAGAATTCTTGATGCTGTTTTTGATATCTTAGGGCTTACTAAAGATATAAAGGACAAGTTAATTTTGTTAATAGATAAAAGACATAAAATTTCATCTGATGATTTTGAAAAAGAATTGTCTTCTTTATTAAATAATGATTCTTTGATAATATTAAAAAAATTATTTGATATAAAGTTTATTCCTGGATTAGGTGTATCTGTAAAGTCAGATTTGAAAGATTTTGAAGTTATTTTAAAAAATGAAAATATTTTACTTCTTTTTAAAGAATTGGAAAATATTTTAACTTTACTTTCATCTTCTTTTCCTGATGTTAATTTTGAATTAGATTTTTCTGTTGTTAGGGGGCTTGATTATTATACAGGTATAGTTTTTGAAACATTTTTTGAAGAATATTTGTCTGTTGGTTCTGTAGCCAGTGGAGGCCGATATGATAATTTATGTTGCTATTATTCAGATAATAACATTTTGGGTGTGGGTGGAAGTATTGGACTTTCAAGATTATTTATCCCACTTATAGAAGCTGGTATAATAAATAAAAATATGGTTGTTAATTCTAATTATAGGGTATTGATTATTCCTTACGATGAATCTTGTTTTTCTGCATCTTATTCTTTAAATAATATAATTTTATCTAATACCGATATTATTTCTTCTGTATTGTATAAAGAGTATAAGATAAAAAAATCTATGGAATATGCGAATAAATTAGGTGTGAATTTTGTTATTATATTAGGAGAAGAAGAAGTTAAAAATTCTTTATATACTTTGAAAAATATGCTTACGGGAGAACAAGTAAAATATTCCGCAGAAGATTTAGTAAGATTTTTTAATTCAAAAAAATAATTTTAATAATGTGAGATAGTTATGAATTTTGAAGATAAATTAAAACAATTAAAATCTAAGTTTGTTTCTTTGGAAAAACAATTAATGGGGAATTTTTCTGATAATTCAGAATTTGTAAAGATATCCAAAGAATATTCTGATTTAAAAGAAGTAGTAGCTTTAATAGATAATTATTTAAAGATTTTAGATAATATGAAACAAGCAGAAGAAATGATGCAAGATGTTTCTTTAAAAGAAATTGCAGAAACAGAATATTATGATTGTAAATCTAAATTACCAGATTTGGAACAACAAATAAAAATAGCATTACTACCAAGAGATGAAGCTGATGATAAAAATGTTATTTTGGAGATTAGGGCTGGAACTGGTGGAGATGAGGCTGCTATTTTTGCTGGAGATTTATTTCAGATGTATAAATATTATGCTGAACTTAAAAAATGGCAGTTTGAAATTATGGATTATCATGAAAGTGAAGCAGGTGGATTCAAGGAAATTATAGTTAATGTTGTTGGCAAAGGTGCATTTGGTAGGTTGAAATTTGAATCTGGAGTTCATAGAGTGCAGAGAGTTCCAGAGACAGAATCTCAGGGTAGGGTTCATACTTCTGCTGCAACTGTTGCTGTTATGCCAGAAGCTGAGGATATAGATATAGAAATTTTGGATAAAGATTTACGTATAGATACTTATAGAGCTAGTGGAGCAGGTGGTCAACATGTTAATAAAACTGATAGTGCAATAAGGATTACTCATATTCCAACTAATACAGTAGTTCAATGTCAAGATGAAAGATCTCAGTTTAAAAATAAAGAAAGAGCGATGAAAATGCTTCGTTCTAAATTGTATGAAGTTCAAAGACAAAAAAGTGATGCTGAAAGAGCTGGACTTAGGAAATCTCAGGTTGGAACTGGTGATAGAAGTGATAAGATAAGAACTTATAATTATCCACAAAATAGGCTTACTGATCATAGGGTTAATTTAACTTTATATAAATTGGATTATGTTATGAAAGGTGAAGCATTGGATGAAGTTATAGATAAACTTATTACAGAAGATCAACTTGCAAGACTTGCTTCTGTCTAAAGTATATGGTAATAAGATACCATATATCTAAACTCCTTTTATTTCTGTAGTTTTACTTGACATATTGAGTTTATTATTTATATAATTTACACATTATTTTAATTTTAAGAGGTAAAAAATGGTTCAGAAAACATATTCTGCAAAACCTTCTGAAATTGAACGTAAGTGGTATTTAATTGATGCTACTGATTTGGTTTTAGGTAGGCTTGCTTCTATTATTGCTGTTTATCTTCGTGGTAAACATAAGTCGTTGTATACACCACATATTGATTGTGGAGATAATATAGTAGTTATAAATGCTGAAAAAGTTGCAACTACTGGAAATAAGTTAAATAAAAATAAATTCTTTTGGCATACATCACATATAGGTGGAATTAAAGAAAGGCTTTGGAGTGCTATTTTAGGAGGTTCTAAACCTGAAAAGCTTATTTTTAAGGCTGTTGAAAGAATGGTTTCGAGAAATCCGCTTGGTAGACAACAAATGAAAAAATTGCATGTGTATTCTGGTTCAGAGCATCCTCATGTCGCACAGAAACCTGTAGTTTTAGATGTTGCTGCTATGAATTCTAAGAATAAGAAGAGAGGTATCTAGTTATGGTTGAAAAAAAAGTTTCTACTAATTCTTCTGATAAAAGTATTGAAAAAAAAGTTTCACCTAGGAAAAAAACATCTGTTTCAGATGTTAAGGTAGAAACAGTAAAAAGACGTTCTTCTGTTGCATCTTCGAAATCTGAAGTTGTTTCTGATTTATCTGTTGCTTTGAAGACGTTAAAATCTGATGATGTTGTTTCTGTTGGAAAAATAAAGAAAGAGAAACCTGTTAAAGATAGTTTAGGCCGTGTTTATTCTACAGGAAAGAGAAAAACATCTGTTGCTAGGGTTTGGATAAAGGCTGGTAGTGGCAAAATTGTAGTAAATAAAAAAGGTTATGAGGAATATTTTCGTAGGCCAGTTTTACAGATGATAGTTAATCAACCTTTTTCTATTGTTAATAGAGTTGGATCATATGATGTTATGGCAACTATACAAGGTGGTGGTCTTTCTGGTCAAGCTGGTGCTTTGAAACATGGTATTAGTAAGGCGTTGTCTTTGTTTGAACCAGAACTTCGTCCATTACTTAAAAAAGCTGGATTTTTAACTAGGGATTCAAGAGTTGTTGAAAGAAAGCATTATGGACATAAGAAAGCTCGTAGATCTTTCCAATTCTCAAAGAGATAGTTGAATTTTATAAGGAGATATTTAAATGGCTGATCATAAATCTGCAAAGAAAAGAATAATAAGAAATGATAAAAAAAAGTTAGAAAATAAAAGTCGTATGTCGAAAATTAAAACTTTTATAAAGAAAGTTTTGAAATTGGCTTCTGACAATGCGGAACCTGCTAAAATTAATGATGCTTTATCTATGGCTAATAGTCAATTAGCGAAAGGTGTTAAAAAAGGTATCGTTTCTAAACAGAAGATGGCTAGGACTATGTCTAAATTAGCAAAAAAATCTTCTTCTAATTCTAAATAAGAGTAATTTTATTATTTATATTTTTTGTAGCCTTCTTTTAGAAGGCTTTTTTATTTTTTATAATAATTGTTTTACTTAAGTCAATTTTTATGATATTATTTCCTGTGTTTTATTTTTAATTAATAGTTCTTGGGAGGAATGTATGATAAAGAACAAAAATCGAACGGGGGGGGGTAAATCTTTTAAAAATAAAGTTTAGGTTTTTGTTTTATATTTTCTTTCTGTATTTTTCTATTTTTTCTACTTTGATGGCTTCTGATAAAGTTACTTTAAATATTTTTAATTTAAACAGATTTAAAAACTATTTTGATGTTTTAAGAGAATTGGATAGTATTTGTGTTAGGCTAGGAGGACATAGAAATGTTTGTGGAAGTTATCAAGAGATGTTCACAAATTATTTTGATAAAGCTATTCCGTCTAATATTTATAATTATGTATTTTCTAATCTTTCAAAATTAGATTCTTATGATTTAAAATATGCTAAAAGTATTTTAGATTTATATATTAATGCAAAAGATTATTTAAATCTTTGTATGGTTTTTGTAAAAGATAGGTTTAAGCATTATGATAAAGACTTGAAAGATACTTCTTTTACTTTAATGAATAGCCTTAAAGAGATACAATATTCTCGAGAAAATATTGAAGTTTTTAACGATAGTGAAGAATATAAACAATCTTCTTTAAAAGAATTTTCTAAAATAAATTTATTAATTAATGATAAAAATTTTGAGTGTTCAGATTTTATTATTAATTTAAAATATGATTTTGTCGATTTATATAATGCTGCTACTTCTTATTTTAAAGACCTTTATTTTTATGAAAATAAAATGGATTTAAATACAAATTTACCAAACATTAAACTTATAAATATTATAGGAGCAAAAATACTTAATATTAAATTTAGTCCTTTAGAAGTTTTATATAATAAACAATGTAAATCATTATTTAGTGAATTTTTTAATAGGGCTAAATCTGATGCAAAATATTTAGGAATTGTAAATAAATCATTAACAAATTCTAAAATAGATGGTCTTAGTTTAATTTTATCTGATTGGGTTCCTAGACTTTGTACTGAATGTAATTATGATCAAATTAATTTACAAAAAGATTTATTATCTATCTTAAAATATGTGAAATTTGTAAATCATCAAGTAAACACAATTAAAGAAAAAGAATATAAATTATAGGATAGTAAATAAAAATGAGAAAAATTTTAGTTTTAAGTTTGATATTAAATACAGTTTATCCTGGTTTTGTGATGGCTGGGCATATTACTGGTAGGAATAAAGTTATTTCTAAAAGCAATAAAATAGATAAATCTTCTTCATCCCAAAATACTAGTAATGGTATTGCCTATGAGATAAATGATTTAAAACATTCAAAAGGCAATTTAATTTCTAATGAAGGAAATTTTAAGAAAGAGTTAATAAAAGGCTTAGATAATAAATTATTAAAAGCAATAGATGAAGTTAAAAATAGCTGTACTGGGATTAAAAAAGATTATGATTTGGTATTTGGTCTTAATGTTGCAAGTGCAGTTTCAAGTGGTGTTGGAACAGGACTTGCAGCGGGAGCCTTAGCTACTGGTATTATGAAAGCAAAGAAAGATAAAGATATAGAAAAAAAAGAAAAAGAGCTTTCTATTATACAATCTAAAACTTCTGGATTTACAGACAAAGAATTAGAAGAAAAATTGCCATCTATTATAGAAGAGCTTAAAAAAGATAGGACTGATATAGTTTCTAATTTGAATGAAGCAGTAGCAAAATATAATAAAGAGATAAATGAAGATACAAAAAAATCCAAGAAACTGGGTAATATAAGGACTGGGCTTATGGCGGGGGCGACTGCTACTTCGTTTACCAGTATGGGAACATCTATTGCTTCTGTTGTAAATATTAGAAAAATGGCAGAAAAAATGGGAAATTGTAATCAGGCACTTTATGACCTTAAAGTAGTTAAAGGGCAACTTATGGCAGAAATGGATAGTGAAGATGAAAATAAACCAGAAGTAAAAGCTGCACATACAACTGTAGCAAAGACAGAAAAAATATTATTATCTTGTAAGCAGTTTGATGGAGAAATGTTAAAGAAATTACATAATCAATCTGCTGCAACTGCCACTGTAAGTGGAGTAGGTGGAGCGGTTGGTCTTGCAGGTACAATCACTTCTGCTATTGCAAATAGTAATAAAGTTAGAAATGATAATACAGATAAAGGTAAGAAGAAAGAAAAGGCCTTAAACCTTATGTCAAATATAAGTGCTGGTGTTGTAACAGGAACCTCTGCTGCAAGCACTATTATAAGCAGCATATCTGCCGATGTTGCAAAAAAGGAGAGTAAGAAAGCAGGTGAGTGTGAGGATACCCTTAATAGTATTTAAAGCTTATTACTTATTATAGTTTTATAATTAAGAAAAAGGACTTTATTTATATAAGGTCCTTTTTTTTATTATTTATCAAATATAGATTTACTTTTATCAAGATCTTGATTAAAAAGTCCTGATAGAGAAATTATTGAATGTATTAAATCTTCTGTATTGTATTTTTTATTTAAATTATCTTTCAGATTTTTTGTAAAAATCGGTCGTTCCTTTTTGTATTTATCAGAGATCCAAGTAATTAATGGAATGGTAAGCATTATTTTTCTATTACTATGATTTTCATGGTGACAAAAACAACTATTTCTTGTATCTCTGCAATCTTCTCCATGATCTGAAAAATAAAGTAAGTACGATATTTCATCTTTATTTTTTAATAAATCTATATAATTGTTTAACACAAAATCATTTAAAACTATTGTATTATCATAATGATCTATTTCTTTTTGTCTTCTTGTTTTTCCTTTATTGAATGGGGTATATCCATCAAGTGTAAGTCTATTATAAGGAGAATGTGAACCTGCAAAATGTAAAAATATTACTTTTTTATTTGCAGTATCATTTAATGCTTTTTCATAAAAACTTTTTAAATCATAATCATTAGTGTTAATTTTTTTAGTTTCTTTTGAAATCGCATCTTGAGAATATATAACATCTGCATCACTGGATAAAACTGATGTAAATGTTGAATGACGACCAATATTTTCTTGATTTGTTATCCAAAAAGTTTTAAATCCAGCATCTTTAAAATAATTTAAGATAGAACCTTTTGTAAATAGAGGTGACATATCTTGTTTATTTGCAAAAGTTAGAACTTTTTTTAATGACATTAGTGTTTGTGCGTGGGGGGAGGTAACATTATTAAAAGCATAAATGTCTGTTCTTTTTGAAAGTAATGGATTAGTATTTCTGCTATATCCATAAATACTATAATGCTCTCTACTTGCGCTTTCTCCAATTATTATTACGAAAGTTTGTTTTTTATTTTCAAACAAACTAGAAATATTTTGAAATTTTTCATATTTTCTTTGTCTTTTAATTTTTATAGTTTCAAGTTCCCATCTGAAACTTTTGTATTCTTTATAAAACTGTATTGGTAATGCAGGTTTATAAGCATATAGATACCATCTACCATCGTATGCAGATAACAAAAATATAAAAAAGAATATTTTCTGCCATATATAAAAGAATTTACTATTTTTATTAATAGGGTTTATTTTTAATTTTATATAAATTACAGTGATTAGTATTATAAATAGAGTTAATAAAATAACATTTGTATTTATAAAATGTTTTATAAATCCTATTGCTTCTGATGAATTGGTTTCAAAAATAGCCATTAATCCACCTTTATTAATAGGTATATCAAAAATTAAATAGTGAAATATATTTAAGAAATATGGAATATAAATAAATAA
>CAUUHH010000009.1:0-23593 GCA_963544995.1 uncultured Alphaproteobacteria bacterium
CTAATTTAGTTTGATTTTTGTTTCTTTACCATTATTTAGTTATGTGATATGATATATTGGAAAGTTGAATATTGTAATGGTATTTTTAAAGAAAATTTTTGAGGATAAGTATACTGGTGAGCACCATAAGGCTTCTAGATGGCTTCTTGGTGCGTATATAGTTTTTGGGTTTTCTTTTTATTTATTGTTAATTTTTATTTTCCCATTTTCATATTGGGTTGTTAATAATTTTAATAATTCTGTTTTTAATTCTGCTTTAGTTCAAACTTATTTTAGAAATGTATATGATACATTGGGGCTTTCTGTAGTAATTGAATATTCTAAATGGGTTATGGCCTATGTTAATGGTAATACTAGTAATTTTATTCCTATTTTACCGTTAATGTCTTTCCCAGTATTGAAAGCAGTTATTGAATATTCAAATCCTTATGATGTTATGGTTACTCCTAGTGCTTTTTCAAAGAATGCTGATGAAAAATTATTGAAAAAAATGAAGGTATGGGATGGCTTTATCATAGTTCTTGGTAAGTTTAAGAAACGATTTTTAAAATTAGGGGAAACTTTATCTGCCCTTGTTTTTGCGCCACCTGGAACTGGTAAAACAGTTGGTATAGTTGTGCCAACGATTTTTGAATGTGATACTGTAAGTATGATAGTGAATGACCCTAAGCCTGAACTTTGTTATATTACAAGTGGTTACAGAGCAAAAATAGGTCCAGTTTTTATAATAAATTGGGGTAAAGAAGATGATGTAGAAAATAATGTTTATTATCCTAGTTGGAATCCATTATCACCAGGAGTAATTCCAGAACAAGGGCCAGATAGAGATATGTACGTTGATAGTATGGTTAATGTTTTTGTTCAAGATCCCGCTGGTTCTTCTGCGGATCCTCATTGGTCAAAAACTGGTCGTAATGCTCTTTCTGGTTTTATACATTTCATTGTGTCAAAATGTGAAAGAGCTGTTGCTAATGATTATTTTTATTCTAGGCTTGAAAGTGGTGAATTTAATTCAAATGATGCTGTTAAATTGGAAAATTTTTATCTTGGAATGAATGATAATTATGCGATGGGTGCATTAACTTTGCTTCGTAATGGAACTTTAAATAAAGATAATTATGTGGCAGTTGGAACATGGGTAGATATTCCAAAAGAATGGATAGGACATGAAGCAAGTATTCCTATGTTACTTGATTGGATAAACGAAGCTCAAGTTAATATTTCAGAAAATATAAGGAAAAGAAAAGAGGATGGTGATCAGATGGCTTCTCTTTCTGATCCTATGAAAGAAATGTTGGAAAATGCAGTATTGGAAGCTAGAAGATATGGATATTCACATAGAGCTGTATTAGAAATGACACAACTTGCAAGTACTCCGGATAAGGAGAGAGGTTCTATTTTATCAACAGGTCTTACTGGTGTTGGAATATTTAAAAATGAGGCAGTTAGACAGAGAACTTCTCATAGTGATTTTACATTTAAAGATTTAAGGGGAATGATTGATCCTAATGATGGTAAAATAAAACCTATTACTGTTTATTTATCTGTTAATCAAACTGATGCTAGAGCTCTTAATGTTATTACTGGTGTTTTTGTTGAATTAATGTCTAATTATTTAATTTCTACTCCTCCAAATAAAATATTGAATAGAGCAGGGGATAAAGCTGGGCCATATCCTGTTTTGTTTGTTTTAGATGAGTTCCCTCAGATGCCAAAATTGAATGCGGTTATAGATGGGCCAGCAATAGGACGAGGTCAAAAAGTTTCTTATTTATTGATAGCTCAGGATTTAGCTCAGATAGAATCAGGTTATGGACATGAACATTTAGAAACTTTGATGTCTACTACTGCTGCGAAAATATTATTAACGCAAAATAATGAAAAGACAGCAGAAAGATTTTCAAATATAATGGGAAAAATGAATTTTGATAATGAATCATATAAAGAGGGTTCTCATTGGAATGCATTTAATAATAAGGTAGATCATTCTGTTGGTACAAAACCTTTGTATTCAGCAAGTAAGATTATGATGTTATCACCAGAAAAACAGATAGTTATTATGCAAGGATATCCAAGATATCCAATAGAGGCGGATAGTCCAAGGTATTATAAGGATCCTAAACTTTTAGAAAAGTCAAAGATTCCTGCTGCGTCACCTATTCCTGAGTGGCTAATTAGAAAAAATTAGATCTGAATTAATTAAATATTTTTGATTTTGTTAAATTTAAATCTATATTTTTATTTTTTTCTGTAAAATTTTTAAATCCATTTTGGATTATAATATCTATTAATTTTGTATAATTTATTTTATGTACAGAAGAATTTTCCCAAAGATAGAATCCTAATGCTCCTGGAATTGGGTTTACTTCATTTAACCATAATTCATTGGTTTTACTGTTGCATAAGAAATCTATTCTAGGTGTTCCTGTACTATTCATATATTCGAATAATTTTATTGCAGAATTTTCAATAAATTCTTTCATCTCTTTTTTGATTTTTGGATTAAATATTCTTCCTGATAATAATGTTTCTGTTGTCGGTAGAGCCAATTTTTTTGATATTTTTTTTGTTCCTTTTTTATTTAAATATTTGTCATTAAATGTTAAAAATTCATTTTTATTTATTGGCTCTTCTATTGCAGATGTTATTGTTTCTCCATTTGTATTTTTCATTATTGCAATATTGTATTCTTTTAAATTTTCAATAAATGGTTCGATAATTATTTCTGTATCTAATTTAAATATAGATAATATGGCTGCGTTTAGTTCATCTTTATTATTTGCTTTTTTTACACCTATTGAACTTCCTAAATTTGCTGGTTTTAAGCATACAGGATAATTTATATGTAAAGTTTTTGTTATTTCAGTAATATTTATAAATTTATTATTGGATGGCTTTTTTATACTGATTTCATCTAGTACTTTTATTCCTAGAAGCTTACATATAGATTTTGTTTTTATTTTATCCATGTATATTGCAGAAGAGATTATATTTTCACCTGTATATGGAATATTTCCCATTTCCATTAAACCTTGGATTGATCCTGTTTCGCCTAAATTGCCATGTAATGCCAAAAAGGCAATATCAAAATTAATATAGTTTTTTGAAAAAAGTTTACTGTTATTTATGTGAAAACTATTTTTGTATTTATTATTTCCTATATTTAAAGTTATATTATTTAAGTGTTTTTTTGAGTTTTCTTTTAAAGGATAGTTTTTTATATTTGTTAAGGTTTTTCCAGTCCACCAGTTTCCGTCTAAATCTATATATACTGGAATAGGTTCGTATTTTGTGATGTCTATTGCTTGAATTACTTGTATTCCGGTTAGAATACTTACATCGTGTTCATATGATTTGCCGCCAAAAAATACTGCAACTTTTGTTTTATTCATTTATTTCCTCTATATATTTTTCTAAAAATTCTATTGCTGTTTTAATTTTATTTATATTTGTGCCACCTGCTTGTGCTAGTTCTGGTTTACCGCCGCCACCTTTTCCATCTAGTATAGTTGATATTTCCTTTACTATATTTATTGCAGATGATTTATTTAATAAATTGTTACTTATAGATGTTATAACGGATATTTTATCATTATTTGTTGTAAATAATGTTATTATGGTGTTTTCTTTATTTTCTGTTTTTATCTTATCGATAATTTCTTTTAGATAATTTGCCTCTAAATCTTTATAATTGCCAAGTATAAATTTTGTATTATTTATGAATTTTGTTGTAGTTGATGATATGGCATTTTTTATTTTTGTATTTTTATTTTTTTCTTCTTGGCTTTTTTTGTTTTTATATTCTTCTTCTTTTTGTTTTGATTGTAATTCTTCTTCAGCTTTTATTTTGTTTTGTAATTCAGTTATTAATATATTTGCTGGTTTTGAAATATCTGTAATATATTTTGATGCAAAATTTAAAGCAGTGTTTCCTGTTATACCTTCAATCCTTCTTATTCCTGCGGCAATGGATTCTTCTTTTAATATTTTAAAAAATTTTATTTCAGATGTATTTTTACAATGGGTTCCTCCGCAAAGTTCTGATGATATATTACCAATGCTTACAACTCTAACTATGTCTGAATATTTTTCGCCGAATAATGCAATGGCACCAGATTGTTTTGCTTCATTAATAGGCATTTCTTTTGTTATTATTTCTAATTTGTCATTTATATATTTATTTACAATTTTTTCTATTTCTGCAATTTCTGTGGTATTTAATGCTTTTGTAGATGTAAAATCAAATCTAAAATTTTCAAAACCGACCCATGATCCTTTTTGAGATGTTGCTTGGCCTATGACAGTTTTAAGAGCAGAATGTAATAAATGAACTGCAGAATGATTTGCTTTAATTTTATTTCTATAATCTGTATTTACCTTCATTTTAATAATGTCGTTTACAGATAATTTTTGATTGTTTGTTATTTTTATTTTGTGTAGGTATATGTCGAATATTTTTTGAACATCTAACACTTCGTATATATTGTTTTTACTATCTTTTATAATTCCTTTGTCTGCAATTTGGCCTCCGCATTCTGCATAAAATGGAGTTTTATCTGTTATTATCAAATATTCTTCATTGTCATCTGTGTAATCTTTTAATTTTTCATTTTGTAGTATGGAGATTATTTGTGAATTAGTTTCTAAGGTTTTATAACCTGTAAATTCAGTTTTGTTTAGTTTTTCTTTTAATTCATAGAAAATTTGTTTATTTCCTGCTTCTCCTTTAAAATTAGACGATGATTTAGATTTTTCTTTTTGTTTTGACATTTCTTTTTCAAATTCGTCTATATTTACAGTCATATTATGGCTTCTTAATATATCTGAAGTTAGA
Source organism: uncultured Alphaproteobacteria bacterium (assembly GCA_963544995.1). Lineage (GTDB taxonomy): Bacteria > Pseudomonadota > Alphaproteobacteria > Rs-D84 > CACZYB01 > CACZYB01. The sequence goes on from CAUUHH010000009.1 coordinate 4,835, forward strand.
TCTATTGGAAAACCATAAGTGTCATAAAGTTTAAATGCTGTTTTCCCATTTAGAATTTTTCCAGATGTTTTTGAAATTTCTTCGTTTAATAATTTTATTCCATAATCTAATGTTGTATTAAAGTTTTCTTCTTCTGTTTTAATTGTTTGTTTTATTAGATTATCTGCTTCTATTAACTCTGGATAAGTTTCACCCATTTCATTTTTTACTGCATCATGAATTTTATAGAATATTGGCTCTTTTATGCCTAACATGTTTATGTATCTTAAAGCTCTTCTTATAATTCTTCTTAATACATATCCTCTTCCTTCGTTTGAAGGTAAGACACCATCTGCTATTAAAAAGGAGCAGGATCTTATATGATCTGTTATTATTTTAAATGAGGCTGTATTTTCAGGAGATTTTTTTATTTTTAATATTTCTTCTGTATATTTCATTAAATTTTGGAATAGATCTATATCAAAATTATCATCAACTCCTTGCATTACTGATGTAATTCTTTCTAAACCCATTCCTGTATCTATATTTTTGTTTTTTAATTCAATTTTTTCTCCTGATGGTAGAGTTTCATATTGCATAAATACATTATTCCAAATTTCTATGTATCTGTCTCCATCTTCATCTTTTGTTCCTGGGAGTCCACCTTGTATTTTAGATCCTTTGTCATAAAATATTTCTGTGTCAAATCCGCATGGCCCGGTATCTCCCATAGCCCAAATATTATCTTCTATATCTAGTACTCTTGAATCATCAACATTTGCTATCTTTTTCCATAGATTTCTTGCTTCTATATCTTTTGGATATACTGTAAAATATAATTTATCTTTTGGTAATTTTAGTACTTTTGATAAAAATTCCCATGCGTATGTTATTGCACCTTCCTTGAAATAATCTCCAAATGAAAAGTTACCTAACATTTCAAAAAAAGTATGATGTCTTGTTGTGTATCCAACATTATCTAAATCGTTATGTTTTCCGCCAGCTCTTACACATTTTTGTGATGATGTAGCTCTGGTATAACTTCTCTTTTCTTTTCCTATAAAAACGTCTTTAAATTGATTCATCCCTGCATTTGCGAATAATAATGTTGGATCATTTTCTGGAATTAATGAGCTTGATTTTACTAATGTGTGACCTTTACTTTGGAAAAAATCTGTATATAATTTTCTTATTTCTTTTAATTTCATCTTTTATAACCTAAAATTTAATATTTTGGTATTATAGAACTGTAATGTTAAAAATCTATAAAAAAGTAAAAATTCCATTTTGAATATATTATTGAAAAATATTTTAAAGTATTATATTATTATTCTTGATAATAGGGGGAGTTAATGAAGATTTTTAGCAAGGTTTTTGCATTTTGGTATTTTATTTCTATTGGCATGTTTTATATACAATCTTCGTCTTATGTTTTTGCAGATGATATTGAAACTTCTCGTTATTCCAATAATAGGAAATCTTCTAATTCTAGTAGAAATTCTAGAAAGAGGAGGCGTAATAGTAATCAAAATGATTCGATAGAACAGATAAAGGAAGATTGTTCTTCTAAGTATATTTTGGCTTTGGATAGGGAGTGTTATAACTCTGAAAAAGTTCATCTTGGTGGAGTTTATTCTGATTGTAGTGATAAAACAGTTGCGGATTATTATGATCTTATGGATATGCAGCTTTCTTATGTAGTAGGTGTTTCGAAATTTGCATCTTATAAGCAAAAATGTGATAGTTATAAGGGGTATGCTTTGAATAAATGGCTTGCATCTAAAGGAATTATTGAAAAATCTGCTGTTAAAGGTTCTTCTTTATGTGTGCTTGCTACTGATAAACTTGCTGCAGCTAAACAATGTTATTCTGTCGCATTATCACACGATGGTAATTTTATAGAATTTAGAAATCTTATGACTAGGACTTGTGGAAAATTTCCAGATGTTGCAGAAAGGTTTGCTAAAGCAGGTGATATCGGATGGTCGAATGTACCTAAATTATTAGAAAACTATTCTAGTTTACAGTTTACAAATAAATCTGAAAACTGGAGAAATGCAGTTGAAGCTGTATTTATGGGATATATTTATGATGCAAGACAAAAATGTGGAGAAGAAAATTATAAAGTTATAACTGGAAATAAGTATTCTGTAGATAAGAGAGATAATTTAATTACAGAGGTTAATAAAAGTTTTGTTAAATCTGTTGTTAACAATGTTGAAAAAAGAAGAGCTAGGCTTATAACGGCATCTCCATCTGTTATAGAGACAGAAAATTCTAATGGTCTTTTATATAATAAATCGTATGGATATGGAATCAGTTCAGGATTGGTTGGTAGTAATAAATCTGTATTAGATAGTGGAAATACGTATTCTGATAAAGATCAGAATATGAGTTCTAATTTTAAAAATGTTTATGTAATAGATAAGCTTAATGATATTAATTTAGTTAGGTCTAGGCTTTTAAATATTATATCTATATTAAGTGTACCATCTGTTTCAGAGCAAGATGATATTGATAAAGCAATAGTTTTAGGCCTTGGTGGTAGGATAGGTGTGGATGACATGTTTGTTAACGATGTTATTAGTTCAATAAAGGAAAAAGATGTTTTTATTTTGAAAAGTAATGATTCTTTGTGTAATGTCATGTTTGTAAAACGAAAAGGTGAACTTGTTAATATTCCATACAATCAATTGCAGATAATAGAATCTTTACGACCTTATCTTTCAGGTTGTAGTAGGTTTTTAAATTAATTTTAGGAGTTAGTTATGAATGTGGGTTTAGTAGAAAATATTAAAAATATTCTTGAAAATATAAGAGGTTGTCTTTGATATATCGTATTTGAATTTACGATTAAAAGATATTATAGAAAAGATTTCTGTTCCTGATTTGTGGAATGATCCTGATACCGCTTCGTCTTTATTGTCAGAAAAATCTGATATAGAGAGTAGGATTTCTTTGTATTCTGATTTATCTGCTGAGTTTTCTGAATTGTTTGAACTTCTTCAGATGGCAGAAAAAGAATCTGATATTGAATTAGTTAATCAGATAGAAAAAGAATTAAATGAGTTTTATAAAAAACTACAAAATAAATACTTGTCTTTGATTATGGATAGTAAAGAAGATAAGTGTTCTGCATATTTGGAAATACATAGTGGAGCAGGTGGAACAGAGGCATGTGATTGGGCATTTATGCTTAGTAGAATGTATATTAGATGGGCAGAAAAACATAATTATAAAATTGTTGTAATAGATGAACATCTTGGAGAGGAAGTAGGTATAAAAAGTTTAACGTTACAGATAATTGGTAGAAATGTTTTTGGATGGTTAAAGTATGAAAGTGGTATTCATAGATTGGTTAGAATTTCTCCATTTGATAGTAATGCTAGACGCCATACGAGTTTTGCATCTGTTTGGGTATATCCAGTTATAGATAACTCTATAAATATCATAATAAATGATAAAGATTTAAAAATTGATACTTATAGGGCAAGTGGAGCAGGTGGTCAACATGTTAATAAAACTGATAGTGCGGTTAGAATTACGCATATACCGACAGGTGTAGTGGTTCAGTGCCAAAATGAAAGATCGCAATTTAAAAATAAAGAGATTGCTATGAGTATGTTGAAATCTCGTTTGTATAATATTGAATTAGAAAAACAAGAATTAGAAAAAAATAAAATTAATTCTTTGAAATTTGATATAGGGTGGGGAGCACAGATACGTTCGTATGTTATGCAACCATATCAATTAGTTAAGGATTTAAGATCCAATTATGAAGAAACCAATGTTAATTCTGTTTTGGATGGTAATATTGATGAATTTTTATCATCTATGTTACTTTTATCTTCTAAAAAATAAAGGCTATCTCTTTTTATATTGCTTTTAGCACTATTTTATTTTAGAGTTTTATTGTTTAGCTTTGGAGGTTTTATGTTTAAAAAGGTACTTTTGTCATTATTTTTGGTTTTATCGTCTGCTTCTTTTGCAAATTCTAATTTTTTGAGTGGAGTTTCGGTTGGGGCAGGTGTTGGACTTCTTAATGGCCTTAATATGCAGCTTGGTTATAGATTCCCTAGAAGTGATAGTTTTATAAAGAATAGATTTGGGTTTAGAGTTGAGTATAATACTTGGGCTCCTATTAAAGATAAGGTTAGTGAAAAATTGAGTCAGTATGTTAAAGTTGATGGTAATGAATTTACTCCAAGTATTGATGGATCAAATTTTGGTGCTTTGGTAGATTTTTATCCATTTGGTAGTACTTGGTTGCTTGGCAATTTAAGAATTGTTGGAGGGTATTATTTTGGAAAATTTGATTTAGGTGGCACTTTGCATAAAAATTTAGTTGGTCAAACTTTTTCCATTGGTGGTATTGATTATAAGTTAAAAGCTGCTGCTTCAGGTCAAGATCCTGAAATGTTGTTAAATGCAAAGCTTAAAAGTAAAGTTAGTGGCCCTTATTTAGGTATGGGATTTGATTTGTCTTTATTTATGGGATTAAAGCTATCTTTTGATAGTGGTGTTGTATTTATTCCAACTTCTGATATAGAAACGTCAGTATCTGGTAAAGGTAAGTTAGAAATAGCTGGAGTAGATTTTGATTTAGCAAATACTACTATTCCACAGTTGAATAAATTGTTGGAGGATACAGCAGAACAGTATAAATCTCAGCTAGGTAATATTAAGAATTATTATCCTATGGTTAAACTTGGTTTGTTGTACAGATTTTAATTTTATATTGTCTTATTTGTAACGGCTATTTTCATAGCCGTTTTTTTTTATTAATATCGTATTTATTTTGGTGTATTTTGTTTGAATTTACCTATGTTGCCGAATAATTCTTGGAATACACTTAGTTTTATTTCAGAAGGAAGGTTTGTCGTTTCACTTTTGTTATATGATAAATCTTTATTTTTTAAATCTTTTAAGTTGATGTTTGATATATTGTTATTTTTATCAAAAGTGATACTTAAAATTTCATATTTTGTAAATTTTGGATCCATAAATGCAAAAATAGTTCCTTCAGATGTGTAATAGAACCATTTTTCTGTTCCGACAAAATTTGTTGCAGATGGAGAACCCAATATTTCGTATATATCATTTTTTGTTTTTGCTGTCTTTATTTGGTCGTATTGTCGTTGCCTTATTGGAATACCACCTTTGTATTCTTTTGTTATACATCCACATAATGATAGGATTACCATACTAATTAATATTTTTTTCATTTTATCTCCTTTGTTTTTTATTTTACATTTGTTATTCATATAAGTCTATTTTTTTATTGAGAAAGCTATGTTTGCATTTTATACTCTGATTTGAGAGTTTAAGGAATTAGTTGTGAAAAAGTTATTGTTTATATTTGCTTTTGGTATTTTTTTTACATTTTTAATATTTGATAGTTATGGGAGGCGTAGGTCTGTTTCTAATAGAAATGTTGTTTATAATATGCCAAATGAAAGAGAATGTAATGTAGATATTGATTATTGTTTTAACAGATATTGTTTTGATAAAAAATCTTTACAGGATGGTGTATATTCAAAGTGTGGAGCAGAGCCAGCATCAAAAATTTTGATAAATGTTGAAGATTGTCTTGCAACTAGATCTGTTATAAAGCAATTGAGTTTTGTTAAAGGATGTAAGACATTTACATATAATAGGATAGTTTGGCTTCTTTCAAATAAGGATAGAATTGAAAATGGGTTAAAACAAAATACAGAGCAGTGTCAATATGATACAAAGATGTTACAGGCTGCTAAATTATGTCATTCTATTATGATTTCGTCGGATGGTTCCAGTTCAGTTGATTTATATTCTAAACTTAATAGTTTGTGTGGAGAAAGTGTTAGTGGCGAAAAAGATATGGTTGATAGATTTTTTAATGCTGGTAATTATGGATTATCTGATTTACAGACAATAAATGATTTGAAATCGTCTGGTCAAAATACAGAAAAGCGTGAAAATTGGAGGCAGATTGTAGATTCAGTTCTTGCAGGGTATACTGAAATTGCAGAATTATCCTGTGGTAAAGAAGATTATAATATAACAAAAATAAATGATTATTTACCGGATAGTCGTGATAATCTATCTATGATAGCTATGAAAGAGCAGGCGAAACAAGTTGGAAGGAAGTTAGGTGATAGAGTAGTAGGAAGAATTTTTAGAGAATCTGATTGTAAAAATCAAAAACTTCCTGATGGTGGACTTTATTGGTCATATTTAAAGGGTAAGAATCCAGATTGCAAATTAGTTTGTAAGGAAGGATATTTAGTTAATACTGATTTAGTTTCGTGTAGTAGAAAGCAAGATGATGAAAGTAAGTTTATGGGCCTTAATATGGGAGGGTGGTATTCTAATCCAATAGGTGAGCAACCTGATAGGAAAGAGCAGCCAATAATAGATGGAGGTAATGGAGAGGAAGACAAAATTCCTCCTGTTGTTGAAGGAACTTCATTTGGTTGTTTAAAATTAGTTAATAATGGGTTACAGTATAAATCTGTTTCTAGTAAAACAGATGTTTGTGATACTTTTTGTGAGAAAGATAATAACGGTAAGTATATTAAATGTAATAATAGATATGAGCATGAAGCTGGAAATATTTGCGTTGATACAACAAAGAATAATATATTTAATTTATATGTAAAATTTAAGAATGTTGCTAATATATTAAAATATACAGCTAGTTCTAGGATGGGAGATAAATATTCTGAATTTTTATCTAAGGAAATAAGAGAGAAATGTCTTGGTGATAATGAGGCGAAAATTGTTGACAATGATAAAGGTAAAAGTGAAGAATTTTATAAGTTAAAATCTAAATGTATTAATTTGGGTATTGTGTCTTTGTATAAGTATGATTGTAAACATTTTAATGGTAAAAAGAAATTTGATAGGTATAGACATAGGCTTGATACTTATTCTACTTGTTTAAATGAATTTAAAACTTGTGTTCCTGATACTTTGTTTAAAGATTTTAGTTGTTATAAACAATATTTTTCTAAAAATATTAATGATGATAATTTTTCTAATTTTTGTTTAAATGATGCAAATTTTGGGGATTTAGCAACAGTTACTTATCAAGATGGATGTGAAAAATCTTTGCAAGTAATATCTGCTGATTTATATACTTATGATAATAAATTTAGAAGTTGTTTGAAGAAAATACCTGATTAATTTTTTGAATGAGGGTGGTTTTTTAGGTAGGTTTTTGTTATTTTTTCTATACTTGTTTTTGTGTATAGTTGTGTTGTGGAAAGTGATGAATGGCCTAGTAGCTCTTGGATAGTTCGTAAATCTGTTCCATTATTTAGTAGATGAGTTGCAAAGCTGTGTCTTAGTGTGTGTGGAGTAGTTGTTTCTGATAAATTATTAAATTCTCTTGCTGCTTTTATAGCTCGTTGAGCTATCCTTGGTGATAATCTTGCTCCCTTTGTTCCACGAAATATAGGAGAATTTTTTTCGAACGTAAATGGAGCTATTTTAAGGTAATCGTTTATTTTTTCTTTTATTATATTTAGTAATGGTATAATCCTCGTTTTATTTCCTTTTCCTGTAATTCTTAATAAATCATTGTTTTGTATATCATTTATATTAAGGTTTAATGCTTCACTGATCCTTAATCCAGTTCCATAAATTAGTGTAAATAAAGCTATATTTAATTTTGCCTGCCATTTTATTTTATATATGGAATTAAAGCTGTTTAATAAATTCATTATATCAACTGTTTCAATACTTTTTGATAGCTTTTTAGGTATTTTTGGTGATTTTAATATTAGTATATCTTGGTTATTTGCTATGTTATTCAATTTTAAAAATTTAAAGAAATTTTTTATGCTAGATATATTTCTTGCAATGCTGGTATTTGATTTGTTTTCTCGTTTTAGTTTAGTTATAAAACTTCGGAATGTTTGTATGGTTATATTTTCTAGTATTTTGTTTGTAATTTTGAAATTATTTTCTGTTAAAAATTTTATAAATATTTTTATATCTCTTATATAACTTTCAATAGTTTTTTGAGACATTCTTCGTTCATTTTTTAAAAATGATATCCAATTGTTTATTATTTCATTTATTTGCATTTTGTTGTTTGAAACTTTTAATTTTATTTATATATTATCATAGATTTTCTTTTAATAAAAGGTGATAGATATGGATTGGGATACTTATTTTATGAATATTGCAGAAACAGTTGCATTGAAATCGAAAGATCCATCGACCAAGACAGGATGTGTTATTGTAGATGAAAACCATAGGATTATTTCAACTGGTTATAATGGTTTTATTAGTAATTGTAATGAGGCAAAAATGACTAATGAAAGGCCAATGAAATATCACTTGGTTTTGCATGCCGAAATGAATGCAATTTTGTTCGCAAAGAGAGATTTAAGTAATTGTTCTATTTATTCGTTGTATGCTCCGTGTGAAAATTGTTTAAAGCATATTTTGCAATCTGGAATAAAGACTATAATTTATAAAAAATCTTTTGTTGAAAGTAAATCTTCAGGTAATTTAAAAAGTATGACTACTGATCTTACTATGGAAGCAATAACTAGGTTACTTCAATCTGTTACAGGTGTTGTTTGTAAAAATATTAATGGTAATACTTATTTAGATGAAATATGGGACAATCGAAAAGTTCCGATATTTTAGTTAATTTATTCTTCTTCATCAGAATCTGAATCTTCTTTATTATTTGATGGTTTTTCTGTGTCTTCATCTGTTTCATTTGGAGAATCTTCTTTGTTGTCTTCTTGTGTTTTAGCTTTTTTAAAATAGTTTTTGTCGTGAATTCCTATTTCAGAATAGGTAGGAACCATTTTGTGTTTTCCTTTGTTAGGTTTATTTTTAGGGGGATTTTCTAAATAATATGGTTTTTTAAGTTCTGATGGTTCTTTCTTTTTATTAAACTCTTCTGTTGATTTTGTTATTTTTACACGGCCTTTCTCATCCCATGAATATGAATACCCCTGAAATCTTCCTGGACTTGCGGATATAGTGTTAAAATTAAATACTATTAATAATATTGTTATTATTTTTGTCATTTTTTTATTATACCAGATTTTTATTGATTTTGCAGTAGTAAAAATTTATATATCTTTGAGGGATAGTCGAAGAACTGCTGTATTTTTATGCAGAGGAAAGTCCGGACACTATAAGAGCAAGATAGCGGATAACTTCCGTCCACAGTAATGTGAGGATTAGAGCCACAGAGACGAGCCTGTTAAGTTAGGTATGAAACGCGGTAATCTCTATCTAGTGTAAGACCATGTAAATAGGTGTTGATTGCTCTTTAGAGCCTATGGGTAGGTCGCTTGAGTTATATAGTAATATATATCCTAGATTTATAGTTCTTTAATACAGAATCCGGCTTATAGATTATCCCTTTTGTTTATAAAATATTGGTTTTTTTATGGTTGCAATTTCTAATAAATTAAAAGTTAAGGTTAAAACATCTAAATATAGAAAGGTTTCATCTACTAGATGGCTTTCTAGGCAGTTTAACGATAAATATGTAAAGCAAGCAAATATAGAGGGGTATAGATGTAGAGCTGCCTTTAAAATATTAGAAATAGATAAAAAGTTTCATATATTTACAAAAGGAATGAAGGTGGTTGATATAGGCTCTGCACCTGGTGGTTGGAGTGAAGTAGTCGTAAAAAAAGTTGGTAAGGGAAATATTGCTGCGATTGATATATTGTTAATGGATAGTATAGATGGTGTTAGATTTAAACAAGTTGATTTTAATGATGATGGAGCAAAAGAATTTTTATTTGAGTCTTTTTCTGGTAAAGTAGATGTAGTTATGAGTGATATTGCTCCTAATACGACTGGTAATACTTCATTAGATCATTTGCAAATTATGACGTTGGTTGAAAATGTTTATAATTTTGCAGTAGAAGTTTTAGCAATAAATGGAGTTTTTATTGCAAAGGTTAGGCAAGGGGGAACAGAAGCAAATTTGTTAAAGACTATAAAACAAAAATTTAAATCTGTTAGACATTTCAAGCCAGAATCTTCCAGAAAAGAAAGCAGTGAAACCTATATAGTTGCAATTGGTTTTTTGGGATAGTTTTGTATTTATTATTCTATATATTCAATTCTTGTTGCGGGTGGTCTTACACAATATACGCAAGTTAGTTTTTCATTAAATAACATCCAGGTTGCTTCGTTAGGGCAGCAACTATCTTTTGGTTTTCCAATTTTTGCAAAGGTTGGAAGATTGTTATTACACCATTTTGTATAACATTGGCCATCTATTAGTACTTGGTATTCTGTAGAGCAGCTTTTCGGAACACATTTCCCTTTTGTATCTTGTTTGCAATTACCTACTGTAACTTTTATATCTTGTCCACCGCATTGATTTTTCTTCTTTGTTGAACTTGCTGAACAAGCATTGTTATATGTATCATTAGAACAATTAAAACAATCCCAAACTCTAGTAGTTTTGTTATATCTTACTCCCCATTTTTCGGTATTAAATATTCCTGTTTTCATTGCATCTATTTGTTCAGTGGAACAATTTGAAAAACATCCTGCAATTCCTTTATCATTTCTACCGTTAATTAATCCTTTTAATTCGTCTATTATATTAGGAGTTAATTCTTTAAATGTTGTTGTTTGTTTACATTGCCATTTATTATTTGTTGTGTCAAATTCAACCTTTTCACATACAGAACAATTTTCAACAGCATTAGAATTTTTTTTATATGATAGTACACATATTGGTTTATTGTATTCTGGACTATTGGTTACTTCATCTTTTACTAATGTTCCTTTTACTTCAGCTAATTCTTTTACATGTAAGTATCGATAATCTTTATTATTTATTGTTCTTGCAATTTCTTTACAACTTTTAATAAATTCATTTGGTTTTGGGATACATGTAAATTCAGATGTCGTCTTATTATATTTTGTAGTCCAGGCGTTTGCTATTCTTTTCATAGGTATATTTGGTATTTGTTTTAATTTATCGTCTTTTATGAGCATGAATCCTGCTTTATTTTGACAATAATCTGTTCCATCAGAACATTCATAGAATCTTAATTTTGTGTTCCATATCGGTTTTTTATCAAAATCACATTGTATATTTTGTGCATCTTTTGGACAGCAAAATTTATTGGTTGGTAATTTCGTACAGTTATTACCTGTGCTGGTATCTTGTTCTTTTTCATGTGCAGTGCATGGAGAAAGATCAGATGACTTTACACATTTAAATGTACCATCTGGATTTGGTAGTGCATGTTCACCCTCTTTACACTGTTTATTAAATTTATTTACTTTGTTTACTTTTTCTATGTCAACGCAGGTAAGTAGTGCCATTGCAATATAATTTTGTTCTTTATTTGCTTTTGGAGCAGGTCTTATTTCTATAAATTTATCTTTTACTTTATTATCTTTTGCAATGGATACTCCTGCCTTTAGTATATGTGTTGTAAGGTAAGTTGTTTTTTTTGTTAAAGCTATCCATTTTGTTGTGGATACGCAGTGCATAGATGTAGAATGGTTGTTGCATGGTGTTTTTGCACCTGCACCATTTAGGCAATATTTATTTACTTCTATTTCATCGGAACCTTTACAAGTGTATTCTGCCTGATTTTTTTCTTTTCCTTTTAAATTTTGTTCAGATAGAATTCTTTCGTTAACAGATGATGCAAAGTTATGATATTGTTTCATACAGCTAATGTTTGCTTGTAGTATTAATTCATCTTTATTTAATTGAGTTTCTGCTCCTCTTTTTGATGTAAAATATTGATATGATGCTAGCATTAATCCCATAATCAATATTACAAAAATATTCATGATTTTATTCCTTATGTCCTCTTGTTTAATTTATAGACAATAGTTTAAATAAAATCAATATAGTTTTGTTATTTAATTATTGAAAATAGTAAATTTTATTTAGAATTATGATTTAATATTAATTGTTGTAATTTCATTTTTTTATAAATATTTTGTTTTAAATCCTCTAAAGATATTATTCTTTTTGGATCAAATTCAAATTCTGTATAATTATGCTTTGTTCCTTTATTAAAAGGTCTGTTATAAAAAATTCCAAAAGTTTTTTCTGCAAAATCAGTAACTTCCTTTTTTACTGAATTGATATATCTCTTTGGTGTATTTTTTAGATCAGAAATAGAAATATTTTTATATGATGGTAACGCTTCTTTATCAAAATCAGCTAGTTGAAAATGCCAATTTTCATCATTTATATGGCGAAGATTTCTAATACTTGAAACTAGTTTCCTTAAAATATCAACATTTATACAGCTAACTTTTAAATCTTTGTCTGCTTTAAGTAATGGTTCCACATGAGTTGTAAAAAATGGATTATTTACATTACGAAAATCGTCATTTAATGGAATTATCTGTTTTAATAAATCTGGATTTTTTCTAAGTAACCATTTTGGTTGAGTGAATGCATTCCCCTCCATATCAGTCATTAACAAGTCAATAGCTCCACCACACACATGAGGAATTCCTTTATTTTTATCTGGTTTTGCAAATAAAGTTGAACCAGGGTTTCTTTCTTGTTCAGCGTTATATTTTGCTAGTTGAATTTCGAATGGTCTCCACGCTTCCATAACACGAAATTTGATATTAAAAATTTTTGCAAGTTTATTAAGTATATATGTATTAATATACATATCCGGATTTACACAATAGGTTAAATCTAAAATACCTAATTGTTTATAATCTTTCTCATAGGATGGAGTATAAGTGAAATTTTCTAAATCATTTAATGGAATTAATATGTTATATTTATCACCAATAAATTTTTTAAATGGATTAACGCATTTGCTTTGTATTCTTCGTATAATTTCATTTATACCTTCCTTTTAATTAATTGCCTAAATTATAAATGAAAATAATTTTTGTCAATATTTATTTTAATAAAGTCTTTCTATCAAAGTTAAAATTTAAAAAATATATTACCACAAACAACTTTTTTACCATAAAATACAGTTAATTAAAAACAGAAACAATAGACAGATAACAACATACACAAATAACCACCACTTTTTAAAATCTCCAAAATCTAATAATTGCATTTTTTGAAAATTCGGCAACAGTTCGGCAACATGGTTTTTACAGATAAAAAATACTAAAATTATAAATTTATATAAGTATTTGATTTTACCACAAAAATAAATGGTGGGTGATGGGGGATCCGAACCCCCGACCTACTGATTAAGAGTCAGTTGCTCTACCAACTGAGCTAATCACCCTTGGATTTTTGAATATTATATTTAGATTTGTTTAAAATACAAGAATTTTATATTTTATTTGAGTTTTTATATTTATTTAATAGAATACTTATTATTGTTTTGAATTGAGGTATTATATGATTTTGGTTGTTGGTGGGGCTGGTTATATAGGCTCTCATACTGTTAGGGAATTATTGAATAATAATTATGATGTTGTTGTTGTAGATAATTTTTCAACTGGACATAGAGAGGCTATTAGTAATGTTAAAAATATAGAAGTAGCAGATCTTTTGGATAGAAATTCTTTAGATATTATTTTTAAAAAGTATTCTATAGATACAGTTATACATTTTGCAGCGAGTATTTCTGTTCCGGAGAGTGTTGAAAATCCTGAAAAATATTATTCTAATAATTTAATAGGAACGTTGAACTTGTTAAATGTTATGAAGGATAATAATGTTAAAAATATTGTCTTTTCATCTACTGCGGCTGTTTTTGGTAATCCTGAGTATGTTCCTGTTGATGAAAAACATCCTAATTTTCCGATAAATCCTTATGGAATGACAAAGTTAATGGTTGAAAAGGTTTTAAATGATTATAGATCCGCATATGGTTTTAATTATATAGCACTTAGGTATTTTAATGCAGCAGGTTGCAGTAGTGATGGCGTTATAGGTGTTTCGAATAAAAATGAGTCTCATTTAATTCCTATAGTTTTACAAGCAATAAATGGAGTTAGAGAAAAACTTTTTGTTTTTGGTAATGATTATAATACGAAAGATGGTACTTGTATTAGAGATTATATACATGTAGAGGATTTGGCTGTTGCCCATAGGCTTGCTATTGAAAATTTGGATAAATTTAGTGGTGTTATAAATTTAGGAACTGGTGTCGGGGCCAGTGTTAATGAAATAATAAAACTATCGGAGGAGATTACTGGAAAAATTTGTCCTGTTGAATATAAAGATAGAAGAGCAGGGGATCCAGCAATACTTATCGCAGATAATAAACTTGCTTACGAAATTTTAGGTTGGAAACCTGAAAAAAACATAAAAGAGATTATCCAAACAGCATATAATTGGGAAATTAATAAAAAATACTAATATTAATATGCTATTTTTTATTTCGGTTATCCCATTCTTTTAGTATCCAGGATGATGAGTTGGGTTTATCTTCTCCTGATATCTTTTTTCCTATATTGTACTTTATTTCAATATTTAGTTTTTTGCATGTTGGAATTTCTGGAATGTTATCTGCTGTTCTGTCGCCACCTTTTGCAAAAATAAGTGTATCATTTGGATATTTTTTTCTTACAATTTCTAATCCGTTACATGCGCTGTTATCAGAATCATCAAATGCAATAGTCTCTATTACTCCTTTTATTGCGTTTACGACAGTACTTCTTGTCTTAAAATTCATAAAATTTTTTCCTTTTTTCCTGCAAAGCCATTCATCACTGTTAACTAATGCTATTACTCCATCTGAATTTTCATAGCTTTCCAGTATATTTGCGATGTGGCCTTCATGTATGGGGTCAAAACCTCCAGAAACTATATAATATGTTGCCATTTTTTATCCTTTTTGTTTTGTGTTATTTTATATTTATTTTATTTTATTACAATATAATATTTATGATATTTTCTTATTTTGTTCTTGACACAAGTGAGAACAAATGTAAAATATAGTGTATATTTTGTGAACAAAACAGGAATATAATATGCTTACTAAACAACAGCTTCGGTTATTTATGGCTATAGATGCTTCTTTAAAGGAGGATGGGGTTAGTCCTTCTTTTGATGAAATGAAGGAAAGTATTGGTTTGAAATCAAAATCAGGAGTTCATAGACTAGTTAAGAGTTTGGAAGAAAGAGGATTTATTTCTCAATTATCAAATAAGGCAAGATCTATTTCTATTTTAAAATATCCTTTAAATTATAACTCGAATGTTAAAAATACTATTCCGGATGGAAAGAATCTTAAATTTATGACTATTCCTTTTTATGGAAAAATTGCTGCTGGAAATCCTATTACTGCTATTGCAAATCAAACTGAAACTATGGATATACCTGCATCTATGCTTGGTAATGGTCGCTATTATGCTCTTAAGGTTGCTGGAGATTCTATGATAGATGCAGGGATTCATGATGGTGATAGGGTTGTTATAGAGGAATGTTCTAATACATCTAATGGTTCTATAGTTGTAGCTCTTATAGATAATGAGGAGGTAACATTGAAATATTTTTATAAAAAGGATGATTCTATAATGTTGAAACCTGCGAATCCTAATTATCATACTAGAATTTTTAGTCCTGAACATATTAAAGTGCAGGGTAGACTTGTTATGTTAATTAGAGCTTATTAAATTTAAATTAAAGACTTGGAGGTATTTATGGTAAAAGTTAAAGAAACAGAAGTTAATGATAATAAGGTTCAAGCTTTGCAGGCTGCGCTATCTCAGATAGAGCGTTCTTATGGTAAAGGTTCTATTATGAAATTGGGAGATCAGGAAGCAATTGAGATTCCTGCAATTTCTACTGGATCATTGGGACTTGATATAGCTTTGGGTATAGGAGGGCTTCCTAGAGGTAGAATAGTGGAAATTTATGGACCGGAAAGTTCTGGAAAAACTACTTTAACTCTTCATGTTGTTGCAGAAGCTCAAAAAATTGGTGGGACCTGTGCTTTTGTAGATGCAGAACATGCCTTAGATCCATCTTATGCGAAGAGGATAGGAGTTGATATAGATAATTTAATAATATCTCAGCCAGATTCAGGGGAACAAGCTTTGGAAATAGCAGATACTCTTGTAAGATCTGGTGCGGTTGATGTTTTGGTTGTTGATTCAGTTGCTGCTCTTGTCCCAAAAGCTGAACTTGATGGTGAAATGGGAGATCAACATATGGGGCTTCAGGCGAGACTTATGTCGCAGGCTCTTAGAAAACTTACTGCATCTGTTGCTAAATCTAATGCTTTGGTTATATTTATAAATCAAATTAGAATGAAAATAGGGGTGATGTTTGGTAATCCGGAAACTACTACTGGTGGAAATGCATTAAAGTTTTATTCTTCTGTTAGAATGGATATAAGAAGGGTGGGATCTATTAAGGATAAAGAAAATGTTATTGGTAATGAAACTAGGGTAAAAATAGTTAAAAATAAAGTTGCACCACCATTTAAAACAGTTGATTTTGATATTATGTATAATTTTGGAATATCAAGAGAGGGAGAGATTATAGAACTTGGTGTACAGGCAGGAATCGTTGAAAAGTCAGGTTCTTGGTTTTCGTATAATGGTGATAGAATAGGTCAAGGTAAAGAAAATGCAAGATCTTGGCTTAAACAGAATCCTAAAATAGCAAATGAAATAATAAATAAGATAAAAGAACAATCTGGTATTATAAATGAAAAAATGCTTGAAAATAATGGTGATTTAGATAACAAAATGGATGAAAATCCTAATTTAGAATAATTTGATTATAGTTATTTGTTAATAGTGTATGTTTTTATCTCGGAGCATTGTACCACAATGCTCTTTTTTTTGTTAATTTTGCTTATGTTTTCTTTGTTTGGTAAATATTTTGATTTTAAGACTTTTTAATTTGTTATTTTTGTGGTATTATAGGCAAAAATAAGTAGGGGGTTTTATGAGTGATGTAGTTTTTGGTTATAAATCTGTTGATGATGATATCAAAAATTCTATTCCTAAAATAACTGTGCTTGGTGTTGGCGGTGCTGGTTGTAATGCTGTTAATAGTATGATTACTAAAGGGATAGATGGGGTTGAATTTATTGTTGCCAATACTGATGCTCAATCTTTGCTTACTTCTCCTGCTTCAAATAAAATTCAATTAGGAAAGCAAACTACTAAAGGTTTGGGTGCTGGTTATAATCCGGAAATAGGTGAGCAGGCTGCTACAGAATCTTCTGCAGAATTAATTGATGCTATAAAGAATTCTAATATTTTATTTATTGCAGCTGGTATGGGAGGCGGTACTGGTAGTGGTGCGGTTCCTGTTATAGCTGGACTTGCGAAAGAAAAGGGCGTTTTAACAATTGGAATTATTACTACTCCTTTTAATTATGAGGGATCTGCTAAATCGTCGGTGGCTAAAAATGCTCTAGAGAAGCTTATTCCTAATGTTGATTCTTATATAATAGTTCCTAATCAAAATTTGTATCAGCTCGCTGATAGTAATATAACTTTTAGGGATGCATTTAAACTTTCTGATAATATGCTTGCGGATAGTATTAAAAGTATAACAGATCTTATAAGGATCCCTGGCACTATTAATTTAGATTTTGCTGATATTAAAGCTGTTATGACTAATGGAGGGAGAACTATCATTGGAACTAGTGTAAAATCTGGTAGTGATAGGGCAATTAATGCTGTGGATGAGATTATTTCTAATCCTATGATTATTGGAACAGATATGCAGAATGCTTCTGCTGTTTTGGTTAATATTACTGCTAATCCTGATAATCTTTCTCTTTCAGAACCTGAGATAATTATGAATGGTATACAAAGATCTATAAATACAGAAAATATAAGATTGTTTTGGGGAACTTGTTATGATGATACAATGGGGGATAATTTAAAAGTTTCTATTATAATAACTGGTCTTAAAGAAGGTGTCGGATCTTTATCTTCAGATTATTCTTATAAATCTTATTCTGCTAAAGCTGTTGATCTTGATAAAGAATTTCGTGGTTTGGAATTAGAAGAAAAAATAAATTTAAATGATGAAAAAGTTAATATGGATAAACTGTTGAATATTGATTCTGCTTTTTCTTTTAATAATCTTTCAAAGGAACCTAAATTAGATTTAAATTTGTCTGATGATTTTAAATCTGAATTGAATTTAAAAAAAGAACCTGTTTTAGATGTTAATTTTAGTAAAGTTAATGATGATACAGATCCTGATAACGATCCAAATGGTACAAAATCTAAGTTAAAAGGGATGGATGATTATCTTGATTTATTAAATGATAGTAACGATAAAGAATTTAGCAGTAGTTTATCTGATTTATTTAATGGAGAAATGAAATCTAAACAGGATGTTAAGCTGTTTTCTGATTATGATGATTTACAGATAGGAATTTCTAGTAAAGTTGAGGTTCAGGAAAAGAGTAATGTTGTTCCTATTTCTGGATTTGGAAGTGTTTTTGATAATGATAGTCAGCTAAATTTAATGGATGCAATAGAAAGAATGGGTAAGACTATGGAATTACCTCAACTTTTTAAAGAAAAAAGAGAAAGCGTTTAATAAACTTGTTTGATTTTTAATATAAAATTTATTTTAGAGAGAATATAAGGTAAAGTAATGCTTCAAAATAGACAAAATAATATGATCCGGGGGGGGGGAGGCAAACTGAGTCTCAGTCTAGCTTTGCGGCCCGTTTAATCCGTTTTTTAAGAATATTTTCGTCTAGTATTTTATCCTTAGTTTATTCTATAAAATTTCGTCTTTGTTCAAGATTCTGTTCTATTATTAAATTAGGTCGTTCTTTTCTTTGTTTATTATTTAGTTTTAGGTTTTGTTTTAGGTTCTTTATAGTTTCTTTTATCTTTAGTGTTAGTTTA
>CAUUHH010000010.1:0-22502 GCA_963544995.1 uncultured Alphaproteobacteria bacterium
TATATGTATAGTTTATATGTATAGTTTATATGTATAGGTCTTAACTATATTTTAAGGAGAGAATAATGATCTTACAGAAAGGTTTTGTTGTATTTTTATCATGGAGTTTTTTATTAAGCTCTATTCCATCTGATGCAAGGAGGAATAAGAAAGGTTCGTCACGTAGATCTGCACTTGGTAAGGCAATGAGGAAATCTTCGTCACAGCAGTCATCAGTTGATAACCAGAATAAATTACCGGAAGGTGCGGTTGGTGCCGCATTACCAACAAATGGTTCGGAAACTGCTGTTATGGACCCGAAGATGGCAGGTAAAATTGTTATGGATGGAGATGTGAAGGATGATTTGTCAAAACTTTCGAAGGGTCAGATGGATTTATCAAAATCACAGGATGCGATAGAGAGTTCACAGAAAGGAATAATGAAATCTCAAAACAAAATTTTGGAACAACAAGGTAGCATGCAAAAGAAATTGGATGAGGCAGTGGATGCATCAAAGAAGGCGATGACCCTTGCTGATATCATGATGAGGAAAGAAGAGGAAAATAAGAAAAAAGAACTTGATACCAAAAGAAAAGAGATAATGAAGGCAAAGCAAGACTTGTCTGGTAAGATAGAGAAGGCAAGAAGTGAGTGTTCTGGTATTTCAGGTAGTTTGGATACTATATTCGGACTTACCACCGCAACAACAGTTGCAAGTGGAACAGGAACCTTGCTTGCCGGTGGAGCCCTTGCAGTAGGCCTTATCAAAGATAGAAAAGATAAAACAGTTGCTGGTGGAGTTGATGGTGTTAATGATAAATATGGTAAAATAAATAAAGATTTATCTGAAAAGCAGAATAAATCTGCTGAATTACGTCAAAAAATTAATCAAGCTAATGTTGATATTGAAGAACCAGACGAGATACATACTATTGGTAATAGAATTGCTTTAAATACTGCTACTGCAGAAGAAATTGAAAAGTATGATAAATGGCATGCAGAGCATAGTAAAGATAAAAAGAAAGAAAGGGATTTTAAGCGTTATTCAGGAATGTTAGATAGAGCTGATAGTATTTTGGATAAAAAGAAAGCTAAAAATGATAGTATACTTCAAGATCCAAGTGCATTTATTGAAAAAGCAGGGAAAGATTCGAAAACTTTGGGACATGTTAGAACTGGGCTTCTTGCTGGGGCTACGGTAACATCGGCGACATCCATGGGAACATCGATTGGTGCCAGTGTGACGGCTACCCAAGTGGCAGAAAAGATGAAATCTTGTAACCAGGCAGTTGGAGATGTGAAGATTGCAAAGAATTTATTGTCTGCATTAATAGATGATTTTAGTGAAGTGGTTGATAGGTCAGAAATTAATGTTGCGAATAATATTATATCAGCGTGTCCTGGATTTAATAGCGAAAGTATAATTACCATTAAAAATACTATGGTTGCTTCGTCTGTGGTTTCTGGTATTGGAACGGCAACTGCAGCAACAGGAACGGTGACATCGGTTTTGGCAAATACAAATAAATTTAAAGAAAATGGTAAGGCAGGTAAGTTGAATTTAACATCCAATATAATGGCTGGTATTACCGCTGGAACCTCGCTTACAACGACTGCATTAAGTGGTTCTGTTTTAGCAAAAATAAAGAAAGAACGTGATATTGCGGCAGATTGTGAGAGAGGATTATAGTTAAATTTATTGTTTTTTTATAGTGAAAAGGGCCTTGTTTATAGGTCCTTTTTTATTTATTGGTTCCAAAAATGTAATTATTTATAATTACCAGTTTGGATTTTATGGAATTTGATGTCTGTTTATTTAGAAAATGAAGGGGTAGAGAAATTATAGGTTATTGTTTTTTCATTCCAAATACTCCATCAAGTGTGTATCCAATGCCTATATTTTGATTATTTTCTTTTTTAAATTGTTGGAATCTTGCCCTATATGAACCAACCATTTCTTTGTTATCTAGCATGGTATGGTCTAGATATGTTTTATTGTCAGAAGTGTCATCCATTAGATGATAATCTTTGTTTGAAAATTTAAAATCATCGTGTGAACTAGCCTTTCCTGTCTCTAAATCTACATTTTTTACAGTCATAGTTGTTTTAAAATCATCTGTATTGTATGTAAAATTGATATTTGCCTTTGGTTGATTGGCTGATACTGTCATATTTGCCGTTCCAATTATATCCTTGTAACTGAATTTATTATTTTTTCTGGTTGTAAGTACAGCATTAGTTGTCCCAGAAAACCTTAAATCTTGTGCGGGTTTTATAAATGGAACTTTCTTATCTTTTTGGTGCAAAACAAAAGGGTTAAAGACAGTTACTTTTTGACCCTGATAATCCAGTGTCATTTCTAATAACCCATAATTTGCATAACTTAGGTCTGTTTTTGCAACTTTTAATTTAGCGTCGATTGGTACTCCAACATTTGCCTTTACTATTTTTGTTTCGTCAAATATTTCACCATTTTTCATTTCATTTACATAGAAATCAAATGTTTGATTATTGTCCTTAAAAGAAAGTTTCCATTTACCATTTTCATTTTTTAAGGAAATCTCTTCCATATCTGATTCGAATTTTGTTCCGGATGATAGTTTTTCTAATCTACTTGCAAAAGATTGTGCGGGGGGGGGAGTAATATTATTTTGTCTACTAGTACAAGATGATATTACACCTGTACCTAAAATACTTATTAGTAGTTTTTTTATCATATCTATACCCAATATAAAATAATATGAGATACTGTAATAGAAATATATTAGTTTTACAAGAATTATATTTTAATAGAAAAATAATCGTTTTTTATTTTATGTAAGGAATTGGCAAAAAGTGAGTAGTGTATTTTATTTGAATTTTGTATAATTTGTTTTTTTCTGCCTTAAACCCTGTAAATAGATTGTTTTTGTATGTGACTTTATTTTTGTAATTATATATCAAGATATTTTCATTAATTTTTATTTCATTTATTTTAAGGTATTTTGTTTTAAAACTGGAATGTAGTTGGTATGGTGATATTTGTATTGATAAATTTCCACTTTTTTCAGGCTTTACATAAAAGGTTAGGTTTTGTAATTCTTCAACAATTTCTATTTGATTATTTTTATAATATTCTTTTAATGTATCTTGGATGTTATCAAACCTTATCATATTTGTTTCTGAGGTTTGATATTTTATATGTTTCCTTAAAAATCTTTGTATGCAATATTTTAATTTTAGTTTATTATCGGTTGCCCTTATCTTTATTTTTATATTTGGGATGGTATCATTTTTTGTATAATTTATATTTAGTAGTTTTAATAATTTTTTGCTGTGTTTATTTACCTGTATATCGTGTAAATAGATTTTTTGGAATAATATTTTTAATGCTTTTTTATATTTATTAAATAAATTATATTGTTTTAAATGTTCAATGATTTTTAAGTATACGGTTATAACACTGTCATATAAATATTTATTATTTGCAATTTTGTGTGTTAATGATTTTTTATTATTACGTCTGTATAGGTATAGTAATTTGTTTGTAAATCTGAAATTATTTGCATGAGATATATATGTATAGGTAAAATAATTATCTTCGAATAATAATTTTGATGGGAATTTTATATCATATTTTTTGATTATTTCCATTTTAAATAATTTATTCCATACGGTCATGTGTATTTTTACAAATGTTGCTGGATTTACAGGGTATTGTTTATCCATATTTTCGAATTTATGAAAATACCTGTTCCTGTTTACAAAATTGTAGAAAAATTTTTCATTATTATATGTTTGTTGAAATGCAGTTATTCCAACCTCGGTGAAATCATTATTTTCAATATCAGATGCCAATGTTTCAATAAAGGTTGGCATTATTATATCATCACTGTCTACAAAAGTTACATATGGGGAGGTAGTATATTTTAATCCGGTATTTCTGGTATCTGAAAGTCCCATATTTTTTTTATGACAGATTATTTTTATTCGGTCGTCTTTTGATTTATATAAATTCATTATTTTTAATGAATTGTCGGTTGATGCATCATTTACAAGTATTATTTCAAGATTTTTATAGGTTTGGTTTATTATAGAATCTAGGCATTCGATTAAAAAATCTTCTGCATTATAGATAGGTACTATTATAGTAATAGGTTTATTAGTCATGATGAAGTTTCCCGTTTATATTTTATGATTTTTTATAAAATATATGATTTGTAGTTTATAGAAATTATATTTAAAAATCTATTAAAAAAGCTGGGTTTTTTGTGTTTTATACTTTATTTGATGTATTAAACAGAGTGGTTGCGGCGGATATTGCCTCGTTTGTGATTTTATCTCCGGAAATAATTCTGGCAATTTCCATGATTTTTTCGTTGTTGTTTAATTGATCAACAGATGTTATTGTGGTATTTTTTTCCTCGTCATAAAATTTTGAAACCTTGAAATGGTGGTTTGCGTGGGCTGCAACCTGTGGTGAGTGAGTTATTACAAGGGTTTGAGTATAATTACTTAATTTTGCAAGACGTTCACCAACGCTGCTGGCAGTAGCACCGGAGATTCCGGTATCAACCTCGTCAAAAATGAATGTTGATATGGTGTTACCCTTTGCAAGGACTACTTTTATTGCCAAAGTAAATCTGGCAAGTTCACCACCAGAGGCAATTTTATGTATGTAATCTGTTTTTCCACCGAAGTTTGTTGATCCCATGAAGTGGACTTTGTTAATTCCGGAAGGTGTAAATTTATCTTCATCAGTTATTGTTTCAACCATTACATTAAAAGTTGCTTTTTCTAGTTTTAATGGAGGTAGTTCCGCCAATACCATATTGCTTAGATTTTTGGCTGCATTAATTCTGTTATTTGAAAGTGTGGTTGCGATCTTTACATATTCTGATTTTAGATTTTCTGTTTTTTCATATTGTTTTTTTAGTAAAATATCACTGTTGTTTAAGTTATCTACCTTAAATTGTAGATCTTTTGTAAATTTGGGGATATCAGTTATTTGTATGTTGTGTTTTCTGGATAGCTCCTTTATTAAAAAAAGGCGGTTTTCTGTTTTTTCGAGTTCTGTGGTTATGTTTTCTGTTGAATTTAGTATTTGATTTAATCTTTCATATACATCAATTAAATTTGATGATGCGGTTTCTAGTTCTTCGATTATTAATCTGATACTTTCATTTTTTGAATTATCATTAATTCGTTCCAATGCAGAAATTGCGCTTTGTATGAATCTTTCTGGAGTATCACTGTATGAGTTTAAAAAATTAAATGCATCATTTATTGAAGATGTGTTTTTTTCAATAGTGTTTAAAGATTTTCTTTTTTCGGTAAGTTCGTTTTCTTCACCAATTTGGTAATTTAATTTTAATAATTCATTTAGGTTATGTTTTAGGTATTCTTCGTCCTCTTTTGCCTTTGCAAACTCATTTTGTAATTTTATGAATTCTGCTTTAGCATTTTGCCATTCGTTATATTTAAGTTTACATTCATTTTTAAGTTCGGTTAATGATGCAAAATTATCAAGTATATTTATATGTGTTTGTGGGTTTAATAATCCCTGATTATCGAATTGACCGTGTATTTCAATAAGTGTATCACCAATATGTTTTAATGTTGACAGGTTTACAGGGATGTCATTTATAAAAGCTTTGTTTTTGCCGTCTTTGTTTATGGACCTTCTTAATATAATTTCTATGTTTGATGTGGTGTTTGAAATTAAATCTTGTTCTTGTAATAATAAAATTGCTGGATGGGAAGATGGTATATCGAAACTGGCAGATACAGATGTAATTTCATTTGTATTTTTTATTATATTAGTATCTGTTCTGGCCCCTAAAACAAATGATACAGCATCAAGAAGTATTGATTTCCCGGCGCCAGTTTCCCCGGTTAGAACGGTTAATTTATGGCCAAAAGATATTTTTAGGCTTTCTATTAAAATAAAATTTTTTATGGTTAATGATGTTAGCATAAAATATCCTAGTTATTACATTTTATAACAGTGTTTATTATTTTTATATTTTTTAAATTATTTATAAGAGAGTTTAATTGATTTATATTTTTTACGTCTATTGTAAATAAGATATCAACAAATTCTTCTGTTTTATTTAAAATTTTAATATCCTCTATATTTATGTTTTCACGAAGAAAAACAGTTGTGATTTTATTTAGTGTTCCTGCTTCGTTATTTGCAAGGATGGATATTTTTGTCCTGAATGTGGAATTTTTTACTTCATTATAATCATCCCAATTTAAAGTAAATAATTTTTCTGGGTGATTTTTGTATTGTTTTAGTGAAGGACAATCGTGTCTATGTATACTGATGCCTTTCCCGGTATGTATTATACCAACTATTTCATCGCCAGGGATAGGGTAGCAGCATTTTGCAAATAATATTGGAATATTTGCAAGGGTATTATTTGATAGATTTAATTTTGCCTTGGTAGAGCCAATGGTGTTTGTTATATTAGGTTTTAAATCATTTATTAAATTTTTGAATTTTGTGGCGTTCGTATTTTTATCCTTTAATTCAGGATAAATTGTGAAAATTATATTTTCTGTTGTGTATTCTTTTGAACCTATTAATAAATATAGATCTTCTGTATTATCTGCTCCGTATTTATTTAATATAGGCAGAAATAGTTTTTCATTGAAATTTATTTTGTATTCGGCAAATGCATCTTGCAATAATTGTTTTCCGTATTCTGTTAATTGTTGCTTTTTTTGTTTATGGAAATAATGTTTTAAAGCTTTTTTAGCCCTGTCTGTTATTACAAAACGTAACCATTCTGGTGATGGATGTTGTTTTGGTGATGTTAAAATTTCTACCATATCTCCGTTTTTAAGTGGAGTTCTGATATTTTTAATTACCTTATTAATTTTTGCACCGACACAGTGATTACCTATGTTGGAATGTATTCTGTATGCAAAATCCAAAGCAGTGGAATTTTGTGGTAAATCCCATAAATCACCCATAGGTGTAAAACAAAATATAGAATCTATAAATGTTGATAATTTTGTATTTTCAATTATTTCATCTGATGATGATACATGTGTTATGGCGTTTACCATATTGCGTAGCCAGTCGCAATGTTCGGCTTCATTACTTGGATTGCTGCCAGATTGTTTGTATATCCAGTGAGCTGCGTATCCGTATTGTGCAACCTTATCCATTTCAATTGTGCGGATTTGTATTTCAATCCTTTTGGAAAGGGGACCAATTATTGCAGTATGTAAAGATTGATATCTATTTGGTTTTGGTGTTGAAATGTAATCTTTGAACCGTTTTGGTATTACCCTGTAATTTGAATGTAATATGCCAAGTATTTTATAGCAATCTTCGATTGTTTCTACTATGAATCTGAATGCAATTATATCAAATATATTATCAAATATTGTATTTTTGTTATTTATTTTTTTCCATATGGAATAAGGGCTTTTTTCACGTCCGTAAATTTGTGCGCCTATATTGTATTTGGAGATTAGGCTGCTTAGTTCATCTATTATAGGTTCAATTAAATCTGTTCCTGACTTTCTAAAAGTTTCCAATTTTTCTGTTATATAATGATATTCTTGAGGATATAATTCTTTAAAGCATATGTTTTCCATAAAACTTTTTAACTTATCCATACCCATTCGTTCAGCAAGAGGAACATATATTGTTAAAGTTTCAAGAGCTATTCTTTGACGTTTTTGTATGTTTTTGTGGCCTTGTAATGTTGAAATATTGTGATATCTGTCAAGTAATTTTATTACAAGTACCCTTATATCCTTTGATATAGATATTACAAATTTTCTGTAATTTTCGGCCTGGATTATTTTTTTATTTGTTATTTTTAGTGAACGTAGTTTTGTAAGGCCATCTACCAAATTTGCAACGGTTGTTCCGAATAATTTTTCTATGGTTGATATTGGGGTTTCAGTATCTTCAACAACATCGTGAAGTAAGGCAGAAATTATTGATGCGGGGTCCAGTTCGTATTCCTTTGCTGCAATTACAGCAACGGTAAGTGGGTGAGTAAAATAATCTTCACCGCTGGCACGTTTTTGTCCCTTATGTTTTTCTGATGCAAAATCATAGGCAAGGCATATTAAATCCTCGTCCTTTTTACTTAAATTTGGATTATAATTTTTTATTATGTTTATTAAATCTTGTTTTGTTTCCATATTATAATTATTCCTGATATTAAAGTTTATTTTAAGAAAGATTATTTGTAAAGATGCTTTTAAAATATCCTTGAAAGTTGTTGTGGTATAAGCTATTTTCTAATGGCTTGTTTATATTTGGAGTTAATTATGTCTAGTAAAACTATGGATGATTTGGTGTCTCTTTGTAAAAGACGAGGATTTGTTTTCCCAAGTTCTGAGATTTATGGAGGCCTTAAAGGGACGTATGATTATGGCCCACTTGGGGTGGAATTGAAAAATAATTTAAAGAATGCTTGGTGGAAGTTTTTTGTTTATGATAGAGATGATATAGAGGGGCTTGATAGTTCAATACTTTCCAACAAATTAATATTTAAGCATTCTGGACATGAAAGTACGTTTACAGATCCCCTTGTTGATTGTAGGGATTGTAAGCAAAGGATGAGAGCTGATAAGTTATTGAAACCTGGTACTTGTGATTTTTGTGATTCAAAAAATTTGACTGAACCTCGTGATTTTAATTTAATGATGAGGGTTAATATAGGTCCTGTTGTGGATGAAAATTCATATGCATATTTAAGACCAGAGACGGCACAAGGAATATTTATTAATTTTAAAAATGTTTTGGATTCTACGTCAAAAAAGGTTCCGTTTGGTATAGCACAAATAGGTAAATCATTTAGGAATGAAATTACCCCTAGAAATTTTATATTTAGGGTTAGAGAATTCGAGCAGATGGAGGTAGAATTTTTTGTAAAGCCGGGTGAAGATGAAAAATGGCATAAATATTGGATAGAAGAAAGAAAGAAATGGTGGATTGATCAAGGACTTTCTGAAGCAAATTTAGAATATGAAGAACATAAAAAAGATGATTTAGCCCATTATGCGAAGGCGTGTACAGATATTATGTATAGGTTTCCACATGGCTTAGAGGAGCTTGAAGGTATTGCAAATAGGACAGATTTTGATTTAGGCTCTCATACAAAAGATGCGGAAAGTTTGGGCGTAAAAGCAAAAGTATTGGAAAATAAAGATTCAGCATCGAAACTTTGTTATTTGGATCCGTATACTAAAGAAACCTATGTCCCTTATGTAATAGAACCATCAGCAGGTGTCGATAGAGGAGTGCTGGCTGTTTTGAATGAAGCGTATACAGAAGAAACATTAGAAAATGGAGATATTAGGATAGTCCTTAAATTAAAACCTCATTTAGCTCCTGTTAAAGTGGCGGTTATCCCACTTGCAAAGAATAATGAAAAATTGATGAATGTTGCAGAAAACATAAAATCAAAACTTCAAAAATTAGGTATTGGTAGAGTTATTATGGAGACGTCAGGTAATGTTGGAAAGGCGTATAGAAAGAATGATGAAATAGGAACCCCGTTTTGTATTACCGTAGATTTTGAAACACTTGAAGGAAGTGAAGAGACAGTTACTATTAGATATAGGGATACAATGAAACAAGAAAGAATGACCGTTGTTGATGTTTTATCCTTTATTGAAAAACAGTATAGGTGCTTTTAATTAGAGGTATAAATGTTTAAGAAATTTAAATATTTAAAATGGATTTTGCTGTTTAGCTTTTCTGCATTCCTGGTTTTTTCTGTTTGTAGGTATAATAAGTCTTTTAAAGAGCAATATTATAGTTTGGTTGCATATATAAAGAAAGCTGATGAATTAAAGGTTGGTGCAGTTGTTAGACTTTCTGGAATTGATGTTGGAATTGTTGAAAATTTGGAATTGACCGATAATTTTTCAGTTAAAGTTTCTTTTAAAGTTAAAAATGATATTAAAATTCCGGATGATAGTAGTATTGTTATTTATACGGATGGTTTATTTGGTCCGAAATATTTAGAAATATTGCCTGGTGGTAGTGTGGATTATTTGAAAAATGGTGATATAGTGGAATTTACGCAAAATTCTGTTGATATTAAAGAGATGATTAGTATTGGAATAGATCAATTTAAGAAATCTTATGAAAAAAAGTAATTATGTTTTGGTTTAAAAGAAATAAAATAAAACTGTTTATAAATATTGAATATGATTTATGGAATGGTAAAGTAAGACATCTTTATAATTATTCATCAAAAGTTGTAAATAGTTGTTTTAAATTGGTGAAAAGGTCAATTGTTTCTGGTATGGAGTTAAATTTAATTTTAACGAATGATAAATATATACAAAAAATAAATAATGATTATAGAGGAAAAAATAAGCCAACCAATGTAATTTCATTTGAAACAAGTGATGATTTTTTACTTGGTGATATTTTTATGTCATATGATACTTTGATTCGTGAAGCAAAGGAGCAGAGGGTTTCATTTTTAGATCATTATACACATTTGCTTTGTCATGGGGTGTTTCATATATTGGGGTATGATCATTTAACAGATGAACAGGCAGAAGAGATGGAAGCGTTAGAAATTCAGGTTTTAAAAGGATTTAAAATTGAAAATCCGTATGAATAAAAGTAAATTATTATTTTTATTTGCTGCTATCTTTAGTGGGTTTATGTATTCTTTCCCATGTGGATTTTTTAGCTTTGTTCCAATTATTTCTGGGATTGTTTATATATCGTATTTATTATATTTGATAGATAGTTCTGTATCTGGTAGGCATGCTTTTTATAGAACTTTGTTATTTAATTTTATAGCAAGTCTTGTTTCTTATAATTGGATAGTAAAGCCATTTACTTTTTTAGATTTGAATATTGTTATTGTTTATATTCTTGCTGTATTTGGTTTAGTGCTTATTTCTTTGTATGTAAGTTTGTATGTAGCAATTTCTTCTTTGTTTACTTATTATTATAGTTATAGAAGGCGATATTTTATTTTTCCTATTAGTTATATTTTAATGGAAGGGGTTAAAAGTTTTGCATTTACAGGATTTAATTGGAATCCTGTGGGGAGTATTTGGAGTAATTTTCCAGTATTTATGCAATTTGCAAGTTTCATTGGCGTTTTAGGTGTTGGCTTTTTTACAATATTATTGTTTAGTATACCGTATCTTATTTATAGTAAGCGGTTAAATTTTAGGTATAGAAATTTTATAATTTTTATTTGGTCGTTTATTTTAAGCTTTGGTATAACGAGATTGTACTTTACTGATAATTTAGATAGAAATTTTATAGTTAGGGTAGTCGATTTAAAAATTCCACAAACTTTGGTTAATAGCAACATTACACTTAAAATGTATAATAATGCTGCAAAATTGTTTGGAGCAAAAGATGTAGATTTATTTGTATTTCCGGAAAGTTCTTCATTTGTTGATATTACAAGTATGGATGAAGACGTAGTTATTTGGAAAGAGCAATATAAAAATTTAAATAATAAAAAATCATCAGTAATACTTGGTTTTAATAGGTATGATGGAAATAAAGCTTTTAATAGTATGGGTGTAATTAATAGAAATGGAGCTGTTCAAATTTATGATAAGCTTCATTTAGTACCGTTTGGGGAATATTTTCCATTTATTGATAAATTGGGCTTTGCAAGTAATGGGTATAGTTTTGTTGAGGGGGATAAGGTTAAAATTTTATCTGTGAATGGCTTAACTATTTATCCTCTTATCTGTTATGAAGCTATATTTACAGGTTTTAAGCTCCCAAAAAATATTGATATGTTTGTAAATATTTCTAATGATGCGTGGTTTGGAGAATGGGGAAAAAGACAACATTTTAATATGGTAAAATGGCGTGCGGTTGAATATGGAATTCCAATTATTAGGTCGGCAAATTATGGAGCATATGGAGTGGGCGCGAGTATAATATCTCCATTTGGAAAGGAGATTTCTTATAAATCTAGGTCTGTTAATAATGAAGTGAAGGATTTTATTTTACCAAAATCTGCTGGTGAAACATTTTTTAGTAAGTTTGGATTTTATATTTCTTATGTATTACCTAGATGGTTTTTGCATTGTGTTATAAGTTTATTTTTGATGATTTTTATTGCTAAGGTATTTCTGAAAGTGACTAAGAAACATGTTAAGCATTTTTGATTATGTAATTTAAAATTTTTATGAATTTGTCGATATCATCTATCGTGTTATAAATGTGAAGGCTTAATCTGATATAATCAGAATCAAGATTATTGCAGAAATTATTTGCTCTTACTATCACATTATATTCATCAAGGATTTGAACCAATTCATTTACAGAAATGTTATTTATTTTGAAGCTGATAATTCCGTATCCTAGTGCACATTTTATATTTGCAATACCTTTATTAAATATTATTCCTGGTATAGTTTTTAATTTATCTAATAGATATCTTGTTAATTCTAAAACATGAGATTCTATGTTTCCTATTCTTATTTTATTTATATATTCTATTGCTGGTTTTAATGCTATTATTCCGATTGTATTTTGAGTTCCAGTTTTTAAATCTTTTATATTTGGTATTAAATTAAAATTTTCTTTTTTAACCCATAAAATGCCACATCCTGTAAGTGCAAACATTTTATGAGTTGAAAAATATAGAAAATCTATATTTAATTTTTTTATGTCTACTGGTATGTGACCGACACTTTGACTCGCATCTAATACTATTTTACAATTAGAATTTATCTTTTTTACATTGTTTACAATATATTCTATGTTCATTTCTATTCCATAAATATTATGGATATGAGTTAGAATTATGAATTTAGTTTTATCTGTTATTTTTGAAAAAATATTGTCTTCTTGGTAATTGCCGTATTTATCTATTAAAATATCTTTGATTATTATATTTGTATTAAATTTTTCTAATGTTGTTTGTAAATTAAGCCAAGGAGATATTGTTGATGAATGATCTTCTTTGCATAACAATATTTCATCATTATTATTTAGGTAATTTATTCCAAATTTTGATGTAATTATATTTGATGCATCTGTTGCACCGTTTGTAAAAATTATTTCATCAATAAAATTTGCATTTATAAGATTTTTTAATAAATTTTTAGTTTCTTCTATTTCTTTATTAATTTTTCTTGTGTATTTTGAATTACTTCTGTTTTCTGTTAATGGATAATTTTGTAGATAATCATTTACCGTATCTATTACACATTTAGGTTTTATGGAGGTGGAGCCACTGTCTAAATAAATAACGTTGTTATTATTTAAAAATGGAAAATCTGGTTTATAATTTTTCATTACAGTTCCAGTTTTTTAATATCACGTTCTATTGGTAGATTATTTTCCCTATATTCTATCATTCCACCTTGTAAAGAGTAGGTTTGTAATCCGTTTTTATTTAGAAATGCACTGTATTTAACGGATTTATCCCCAATTGCGCATGTAAATAGGATAATACTTTTTTTAGAAAAAGGAATCCCGTTATCAATGATATCATCAAGAAACATGTCAGTTATATTTATTGCACCTTTTATATGGCCATTTTTATATGCTAAATTTCCTCTAGTATCGATTATTATAGGATTATTTTTATTTATGAAATCTGTAATTTCATTTACAGTTATTATTTTTGCGAATTTTAAATCTTCTTGGTTTATTGTTCTTATAGAAGCCTTTACTGTTTCTGTAGAAAATAATTCTGGACGGCGTTTTTTTATGTAGGAAATATACCATTCCATCCTGTCACATGCAATAAATACTGCTGTTTTAGGTTCTGTTAAAGTTTTATCCAATTCTTTTAAATATTCAAGTGTTGCAAAATATGCTCCACCACTGGTTGGACCGGCAAGTAAACCTAGTTTTCTGTTTAATATAAGCATTCCATCAATAGAATTTGATTGATTTACGGTTACTATGTCATCATATAAATCTCGTTTAAAAATACCTACTTCGTGCATTTCATCTGTATTTCTGATACCTGGTATAAAATCACTTTTTGAGCCTATTATTCCAATTTTTTTCAGTTTTTGATTTTTTGTTGTTAAGTATTCAATTGTTCCACGGGTTGAACCAGTAGTTCCAAGTGTTCCAAAAAAGTAATCTATATTTCCTATATCTTCGTATATTTCCCTGCCAGTATTTTCAAAGTGAGCCTGCGGGTTTTTAAGATTATAGTATTGATTAGGATTGTAATATTTGTTTGGATCTTTTGATATTATATTTTCTATATATACTAAAGGGTTGTTTTTGGTATCATTTGGATCAGGACATTCGCTTAATCCTGGCATTTCTTCTATTTCAGCTCCTAAGATTTTCAGAATATCTTTTATTTCTGGGACTTTAATTCTGTTAGTAACTGTTTTAAATGGAATGTTATGCATTGCGCATATTATACTCATTGCTTTTGCTGTGTTTCCGCTGGAAGATTCCAAAACCTTTTTATCTTTTAGATTTGCGATTTCATCTTTTAGCATGTAGTGAGCGGCTCTATCCTTTAGGGATCCAAAAGGGTTTAAAAACTCACATTTACAAAAAAGGTTTATATTTTTAAGTCCTGTTATTTTCTTATCTATTTCTATTATTGGGGTGTTTCCAATAAATTCTGTAATATTATTTATTTTCATTTTTTTATTCTGTTTAATATAGGCTCAAACTTATCATCCATGTAAATTTTATTATTAAAATATGTTATTTTAGTTATTTGGTTTTGCATAATAGGGTTACTGTTATAAAAATCCATGTAATAACCTGCTGTATTTATGAATACTAGTAAATCACCTTTTTTAGGGGTGTTATTAAATTTTACTTTTCTATTAAATACTACGTCTGCTTCTAAACATAAATTGCCTGTTATAAATGCTTTGTTGTTTTTATTATCTTTGTTCTTACTTATTAATATTGGATCAATAAGCATTTCTTCACCGCCTATTATTAAATTATCTTTATTAGTATTTAATCCTATAATTATGTCATTTTTTGGGGATAGTTTAGTGTAATTTATGTTGCTTATAGTTATTCCTATATTATCTAGCAAGCTTTTGCCAGGTTCTATTATTAAAATAATCATATTTTCACTTAAAATTTCACCAAAAGTTCTGTTTTGGAACTTTTGTGATTTTGCACTTAATATTTCATTAAGAGTTTCGTGCCTGGATGTTTTATTGTAATAATTTCCTGGTTTAAAAGTTCCAGTAATATTTTTTCCTTTTATTTGAAGTCCAAAAGTATTATTATTCCATAAATTGTCTGAATTTTGTATTATGTCTTCTTTTAACTCAGATATATAGTTATTCCATATATTTTCATTTTCTATGTAATTTACTTTAAATCCTCCACCTATACTTATAGTGTTAGGATTTAGATCAAAACTGTAGCAGTAGTTTATTATTTCTATTAAATTTTCTATTGCGATTATTTTTTCTTCCTGGCTTACAGTGTCTAGATGAAAGGAGAAGCCTTTTAAATTTATAATATCTTTATCTCCTATTATAGTTTTTAATATTTCATTTATAGATTCAATTGGAGTCCCAAACCTACTTTGTTTATTTATTATTTTAACTTCATTAGAGTGAAAATTATTTAATCTGATTAGGATATTGGTTTTATCTTTTTTGTCTATTAATTTATGGAATTTTATTATTGTTTGCAATTCTTCGATATTATCGCAATTAAATAGAATATTATGCTGTAATCCTAGTAATATAAATTTGTCATTTTTAGGTCCAGTTGCTTCTATTTCACAGCCTGTAAAACCGCAACTTAATGCATGTTTTAGTTCATTTAACGAGGATACATCTATATTAACTCCTTCAGATTTCATAGTTTTTACTATTGATGAGGATTTGCTGCATTTATGTGCGAAATAGATTTTGCCTTTTATGTTGTGCTGTTTAAATACCTCATTAAATCCATAAATATTTTCATGTATCAATGATGGAAAAATTATTCCAAGCGGAGAATCGTAAGAATCCACCAGATCGAATAACCTTTCTTCATCTTTTAAAAATTCCTCGATATAAGGATGTATTTTAGGGGTTAGTTTCATACTTATCTAATACCTTTTGATATGAAAATTCTGGTTCTATGAATGATGGCAAATCTTGTTTGTAATATTCGCTGTACCATTCATTTGCATCGTTTATGTAAATTTGTTTTTCTATTTCATAATAGTATTTCCAGTCCTTTTTTGTGCTTATTAGGATATTATAGATTGTTTCGTTTATTTCGTTATTGTTTGATGAAAAGTTATCAAAGCTTTCTATATTGCCCTTTTCATAATTTTTTAAA
The DNA here is from genome assembly GCA_963544995.1 of uncultured Alphaproteobacteria bacterium. Taxonomy (GTDB): domain Bacteria; phylum Pseudomonadota; class Alphaproteobacteria; order Rs-D84; family CACZYB01; genus CACZYB01. The sequence goes on from CAUUHH010000010.1 coordinate 16,227, forward strand.
TCTTTTGATGATTTTATAAAACCTATTATTTCTGTATTTTGTACTTCTGACTTTATAAAATCTATATCACTTTTATCCTCTATTTTATTTCCTATTACAAAAGTTTTAATTTTATAATTTTTTGTAGTCTCTAAAAAATCTTTTAATACATTTATGCTTTTTTTTGTTGGTTCAACGACAAATATATTTATATCTGATATACAAAACATAGATGTCCCTAGATTATCTATACCTGCGGTTGAATCGGTTACAACAAAAAAATCTTTATTATCAAGTAACCTATTATACATGAAAAACAGAGTTGCAAGTTTTCCGTGAAAGCAAGCGGACCCAATCCCTTTTTCATCGTATGTTCCAACAGTTAATAGTGCAGTTTTATCCTTTATAGTTGCAAATTGTTTAAAAAATGGATCGTTTATGTTTGGAAGTACAAATTTTGAATTCATTGATGGAGGTGTGGCTCCTATTACAGCTTTACCTTCGTTTATTCTGCTGTTTTCAAAATATTTACTGATATCATTTAATGAATCCCATAAATATTTTGTTTTCATTTTTAAAATAGTTCCAAGATGTACATTTATATCTGCGTCTATTGCTAATACTGGTTTATCATTTTTTTGTAAATATTTTATAAATGATGCTGCCATGGTGGTTTTGCCGCTGCCACCTTTCCCGAAAAAAGATACTCTCATATTTATTTTCCCTGTTTACACTTATTACAAGTTCCAATAAGGTGACTTGATATTAAATTTAAGTTCATGTTGTAATTTTTGTTTATGTCTTTGATTAGGCTCGTTGTTGTTTTGTGATCTAAATGTGTTAGATTACCGCATTTTTGACATTTTATGTGTATATGTTCATTACAAGTGGAATTGCGTAATTGATATTCTGCCTCGCCGTTTTGTTTTATGGTTTTTATTAATAAATTTTCCGAATCTAAATTATTTAATATTCTGTAAATAGTGGTTAAACCAATATTTATATTGGAATTTTCGCATATATTTTTTATTTGGGAAATGCTTAGTTGTTTATCTTTGTTATTTTCCAGAATATTGTAAATTATGTCTTTTTGTTTTGTTTTATACATTTTTATATTTTGAATTTTAATGTATTGTAATTATAAATAATATTTTTTTGAAATCAATAAAATAAAAATGATTTTCATTTTCAATTTTTGATATTTGTGATAATTTTTTGTATAAAATTATTATACACTTTGTTTCATATTGAATTCTATGGATGATTTTTTGTATTCTTTCTGCCAAATATTGGAATGTTTTTTTGTAAAGGTGAATGATAAATTTGGGGTGAATCCGTAAAAATCTATTTTATTATTTGATATGGATATAGAGTACCTTTCTGTTAAATCTTTTTCTTTTAATTTTTTGTATGCAAAATCTTTTACAAAGTAATTTTCATTATTATAGAAAGTGTGTGATATTGATGGTTCAATATATAATGAAAATCCGTATGGCATTAGAGTTCCGAATCCTATGGCATAATTTATTCTGTTGTTTGAATATCTGGTATCTTTTGGGCGATCAAAATCATACCCATTTCTAAATAATATGTACCTTTTTGCATTTATGTTATAGTTTAAGCTGTAATTAATAGAATAGCTGTTGCTGTTAAGCGAATCGCCGTATTCAACGAAAAAAGTTGGTGAATAGGCAAGTCCGATAGATCCGTTTATTTTGTTTGTTATATCATAATTTGTATCTAATTTAGCACCTATGGAATAACTGTAATATTTTGATGCGGCATATCTTCTGTTTGTGGTTAATGCCAGGAAAGTTTCGCCTTTTTTATATACATATTTTGGTCCGAAATTATATGATAAATAAAGATCGTTGTATTGCTTTTTGTTATAAGTGTTTTTTTGTATACTTAGCTCATTTCGCAATCTTAGATTCTCATTTAATTTATATTCGTAATTTAATCCTATCGCGGAATTTAAGCCTAGTGCCCTCTCTGGTGGAGGTAATGTATTGCAAAGTATTCCCCATGGACTGTTAATACATTGTTTTCCGGTTTGTCCGTTATTTATGTTGTTATCTGGGGTTAAACCAAAATTAAACCATAGGTTCCAATTTTTATTTTGTCTTATGAAATAAAGTGCTGTATTTATATTGTCTTTTACCTCTGGTGGTAAAGTTTTATCGGTTAGTGCAAGCCTGAAATGGTAATCAGCACGGTACCAGCTCTCTTGTTTATAATATAATTTAGCAAGAGATAATCTGATATTTGTTAGGTTAGGTTGGTAGTTTAATATATATCTATAGATTTCTTCGGATTTTTTTAAGTTTCCTTTTCTGTTATATATTTCGGCAAGAATGTAAAGACGTTCTATTTCTAATTCCAATTGATTATATGGTTTTGCATTTAGTATTTTTTCTGCATCATTAATATTATTTTTGGAAATTAAATCTTTTGCGATTGTTAATAAATCGGCGTCTTTTAGTTTTATTTCTTTAATATCATTTTCGTCGTTATTTTTATTAGTGTTATTTCCCAAAGTACAGTTTATTTGAATATTAAACAGTAAGGATAATATAAATATAAATTTTATTTTCATGATTTATAATAAATTTTTATATGTGATTAATTCGTGTTCTATTGTGGTTGCTTCGCCATGGCCAGGGTATACGATGGTGTTTTTGGGTAATTTTAATAAAGTTTTAAGACTTTGTAAAATTTCATTATAATTTCCACCATATAAATCGGTTCTACCATGTGTTTCATAAAACATAGTATCACCAGAAAATAAAAAATTATCTATTAAAAAACAAACGCTTCCTTTGGAATGGCCCGGAGTATGTATAACCTTTATTTCTTTATTTCCCAAATTAAATATTTTTGTTTCATCAAATGTATTATTTATTTTTGGCGTATCTGTTATAGGGTCTTTTAATCTAGTAAATGATTTTAGGTTTTCTATTAAAATAGCATCGTCTTTATGAATCCAGAAATCTATATCATACTTATTTTTATAGTAGGTAAGTCCCATAATATGATCATAGTGTCCATGTGTTAATAATATATATTTTAATTTTGCGTTTTGTGAAATTATATATTCCATTATGTCATCATCTGATTTGGTGCAGTCTATTAAAATTGCTTCTTTTGTAATTTCGTCTATTAAGACATAATTATTGTTATGTAATAATCCCTTTATAAAATTTTTTATTATCATCTTTTTCTTTCTCCTTTTTTGATGTATAGTATAAGAAAAATTGATTGTAAATAAAATTAATAAATTGTTTTAGTTTTATAAGGTGCCTAATATGAGAAAATTAAAATTTTTATTTTTTTGTCTTTTTTATATATTTATTTTATTTGTTATAATTAATTTATTTTCAAAACCTGCTTATTTTTATGTAACAAAAGAATTTTATTATGAAGATACAGAGGATTATAAAAATACAGTTTATAGATTTTTTTATAATGGGAAACAGTATTTAACTTTATCTGGAGGGAATTTAAGGTCTGTTATAATTTCAAAGAAGAAGCATAGGCATGATTTTTATATTAATTATAATGGTAAGTTATTAAAATATAAAAATGGTAAAATGGTTGGTGCTGTAGCAAATCTTGATAAAGATGCTCGTGATAATAATATGGTAATAACAAAGGATGGTATTCATAGTGGTGGCGTTTGGATAGGTGAAAATGGTGATATTTTCAGGACTTTCTTGATTTTTGGTATAGAACTTAGTTGTGATAGTGCAAATATTGAAAAATTAAAAAAAGATTATAATTTAAATATTACTGTGAAAGAATGTAATGATTACAAAAAAGATAAAGATAAATCAGGTGCCACAGCTATATGTGTAAGGCAGGTATATGATAAACAGAGGCGTATTTGGAATGATGACCAAGTAGTACTTACTCAATCAGAAAGTTGTTTGTCAGATGGATGTTCAAACCTTTCATATATGCATAATTCTAGAGAATATAAAATTGTAAATAAAAATGAATTTCAGATTGAAACTTATGGTAGTGATAAATTTTTAGATGATAGATTACTTGATAAATTTGAGAAGGAATTTGATGTAAAATTTAATAGGCATGTTGCTTATGTATTATACAATCAAACATCGAAGTATATTGTTGTAAAATGTTTAAAATGTAATTCTTTTTTTGATAGGATTATGTTTGTGTTGGATAAAAAACTTAATACTCAGGCAATATTTTATTATGATGAACCAAAACATGATAGTTTTTTTGATTTTGTTGTTAAGAATGATGAGCTTTTTATAAAAACTGGTAATAAAGTGTATATTTATAGTTTGAAAACTTTTAAATTATTAAAAAAGATAGAAAATGTTGAATTTTTTAGCTTTTTGGATAGATAGTTTATTTATTGACAAAAATGAAAAAAGTATATACCATGTGCCAATCCGAGAAAGTAGAGTTGAGTAGGACAGCTCCGTCTGATAATACTCTCGCCATTTTTGGACTATTGGGAAAAACAAGGTGTTTTTTGTACTCAGTGATGCCTTGTAAAATAAATAACGGACCTTTGTGTCATAATTATAGGAGATTATTTTGAGTAAAAGATTAGCTAGTAAGCATAAAATAGATAGGCGTTATGGTGTTAATACATGGGGTAGACCTAAATCCCCAGTTAATGTAAGAAAGTATAAACCAGGTCAACATGGGCCAGTTTCTAGGTCAAAAAGGACTGATTATGGACTTCAGCTTTCTGCAAAACAATTGCTTAAGGGGTATTATGGAAATATTTCAGAAAAGAAATTCCGTTCATATTATGATGAAGCAATGAGAAGACGTGGCGATACTGCAAGTGAGATTATTGCACAGTTAGAATCTAGGCTTGATACAGTTGTATATCGTGCAAATTTTGTACCAACTGTGTTTGCGGCAAGGCAGGTTGTTAGTCATAAACATATTTTAGTTAATGGTAAAAGGGTTAATATTCCGTCATATCAAGTAAAGGTTGGTGATGTGATAACTCTTAAAGAAAATGTTAGAGAAATACCAATGGTAGTTCAGGCAAAAAATAATAAAGAGCGTGAAGTGCCAGATTATATAAATGTTAATGATAAGTATGAGGCAACTTTTGTTCGTGTGCCAGCGTTGGATGAAGTTCCATATCCTGTAAAGATGGAACCTAATTTGGTTGTTGAATTTTACTCTCGTCAGTAACTGTATTATTGTATATTATATTGTAATGCCATATTTTATATGGCATTTTTTTTTGTAAATTTTGAATTAAAGTAAAAAAATATAAATTCTTTATTTTCTTACTATTTAGTATTTAAGATGTGTTATATAGACGGAATAATAGATATTTTGTTTTATACGTCTATAATGAATAAGTTTTCAAAAAAAATTAATATTTTTTTAGATTTTTGTTATTGACTTAATTTAAAATAGTGCTTAAATGTGTTGTATAAGTTATTTGATAACTTGTAAATAAATAATAATAAAGAACTTAAAGAAAGGAAACTACTATGAAAAAAGTATCTTTACTTGCTGTGATGTTGGTTGCTGGTGTTAATGCCGATGCTATGGTATCACAATATGCTTCTACAAAGGTTGGTTTTACTCAATCTAATACTGCTTCTCAAGTAAAAGGCATGAAAGACACAAAGACAAACAGACCAGCTGCTAATTTCAGTGTTGGTTATGGTTTAAAACTTGATGATGCTGTAAGAACAGATGTTGAATTTACATATAATACAAGAGCACATAAAGATGCTTCTAGAACATTTAATAAATCATTAATGGTTAATGGTTATTATGATTTTGCAATAATGGGTTCAAAATTTACACCATATGCACAAGTAGGTCTTGGATTTGCGAATGTAAAAGATGAAGTATCAGGAATTGCTAGCAGCAAACTTATAAAGAATAAATTTGCATGGCAAGTAGGAACAGGTGTAGGTTATGAAGTAGCACCAATGGTTACTGTTGATGCAGGATATAGATTTGCAAGCTTTGGAAAATCAAAGATAGATGCAAATACAAAAGTAAGACATAGAACTCATTCTTTCACAGTAGGTGCAAGATTTGGATTCTAGTTTAACCTTTTTGTGTTAAATGTTTTAAAAGGGCCTAAACAGGTCCTTTTTTTTATTTATGGGGCGGGCGGATTTTGTATAGTAAGAAAAAATTGTATTTACAAACTTTCTGCTTGCAAAATATGTTACAATATCCTACCCTGAAATCAGTAATTAAAAAGAGAGAATGTAAGGTAGAATAATGCTTCAAAATAGACAAAATAACATGATCCGGGGGGGGGGGGGCAAACTG
>CAUUHH010000011.1:0-22219 GCA_963544995.1 uncultured Alphaproteobacteria bacterium
ATAATATAGACAAATATATTATAGTTTGTCAAGCAATTTCTTTAGAGAAAATTTATTATTAATTTTATTCATTAAATATTACATAAGCCTTTTATACAAATTCAAAAAATTTGTTTAATTTTATAAACAATCATATCAACTATTGGACGATAAATTTCCATTAAATCATCAACTAAACAAAAAGGATTAAATTTATTATAATGCTTTATCCCAAATGATGTTTTAACCCCACCCCAATTACAAACCTAGAAATTGCAGTTCTTATTATCGTATAACCATAATTTAAAAAACTATTTATCCCAGTTTTTTCTGTATTACGCAAAAAATTATCACCAAACAAAGAACTAAAATATATCCTTGCAGCTTGAGCTTCAACATTAGAAGTATCACCAGATAAAACACATTTATAAAATTTTTGTGCAAATAGATTGTTATTTTTTAGTAAAATTTGATGTTTTTTGACGATTTTTGACATTTTTTGATTTTACAGATTTCAAGTATAAATGGCTAATTTCTGCGGTTTTCAATGGTGCTACTGGTGAGAATCGGACTCACGACCTCACCCTTACCAAGGGTGCGCTCTACCACTGAGCCACAGTAGCAATACAAGAAATTATACAAAATATTAAACAATAGTCAATATTTTTACACCAAATAAAAAACAATTATCACTATTTACTAGATATGAAAAATATGATATAATATTAAAAAGCCGCAAATGAGGGGGAATATGGCAGGAGAGAGAGTTAATTTTTTTAAACTATTCGGAATTATATGTTTGGGACTTACCTCCTGCCGTTCATCAAAAATAGACAATAGAACATCTTTTCGTTATTCAGAAAAAAAAATGAGCCTTGAAGAAGTTCCATTTTCATCCCTTAAAGGTTGGGAAAAAGACAATCATCAACAAGCATTGGAATCATTTAAAAAATCATGTATAAAAATAATGAATGAAGGCGATTTTGTAGCAAGTTCACAAATAGTTATATCTGCAGATTTTATGAAAGATGTTTGCAGCTCCATTCCAAAAACTAATATAAATAACATAACAGCAAAAAATTTCTTTGAAAACTGGTTTTCACCATACAAAGTAACCGAATTAACAGGAAACAGCATAGGTAAATTTACAGGATATTACGAAACTGAACTAGACGGCAAATTAACAGCTGATTACAATTATCTAAACCCAATATACGGGAAACCATATGACCTTCCAACAGATGGCAGCAAGTACTATAGTAGAAAAGAAATATCAAAGGGTAAAATAAGAAATAAAGCTCCTGTACTTTTTTGGGCAAAAAAATTAAGCGATGTAATATTACTACATATACAAGGTTCTGGCGTTGTTAAAACTCCAGATGGTAAATATTATCGCATAGGATACGCAGGAAATAATGGATACAGTTTTAAAGGTATTGGTTCTATACTTATGAGACATAACATAAAACCAAAAGATGGATATTCTATGAATTCTGTAAAAAAATGGTTAGATAATAATCCTAAACAAACAAGTAACCTGATACTAGAAAATGATAGATATATATTTTTCCGTGATATAGATGGTGACGGGCCAATAGGTGCTATGGGTGTTCCGCTTACTCCAGAAAGAAGCATAGCAGTAGACACGGAATATATACCTTTAGGTCTTCCTGTATTCTTAGACACAAATGATGCTGATAATATTAAAATACAGAAATTGGTTATTGCTCAAGATGTTGGTGCAGCAATCAAAGGAGCCATCAGAGCAGATATATTCTGGGGAAGAGGAGAAAATGCATTTTCAAAAGCAGGACGCCAACATTCTAAAGGAGAATATTACATAATGTTACCTAAAAACAGCAAAAATTTTGCGATAAAAAGATAAAATCATTAAAAAAATTTCTTACAAATAAAAAACCAAGTAAATAAAAGATTTATAAAGGAAATAAACACTAATAAACTTCCTATATCTTTTGCTTTTTTTGATAAAATATGCCAATCATCAGAAATTCTATCTATCGTTGCCTCTACTGCAGAATTAACAAGTTCTGCAAACAAAACAAAAAACAAACTAGAAATCAATAAAACTCTCTCAACTATTAAAAGTCTTAAGAACCAAACTAAAATAAATAAAATACCACAAATAAATAAATCCTGCCTAAAAGCAACCTCACTTTTAAAAGCAGATAAAAACCCATCATAAGAATTTTTAAAAGCAAAAATTATTCTTTTAATACCTTTATATTGACTCTTCATAAAATTAACACCTATAAAGATTTTTCATTTTAAAAAACCTTATCACAGTCAATGGAATAGTAAGAAAATACACACCCCAAATAACAGAAGCCATGGTCCAAAAATAAAAATAAATTAATGTTAAAATTAAACCTAAAAGAAATAAAATAAAAGAGATATTTTCCTTCGCAATTTTAAGTTTTTTCAAAGATAAGGTAGGAACTTTGCTTATCATTAAAAAAGCGATAAAAACCATCCATAATAAACAAACCAAAGGATTTAAAAATATAGATAAACTAGTAGTTTTAAACAACATTATTGGAAGCAAAGTCAAAAGAGCCCCAGCAGGAGCAGGAACTCCTGTAAAAAAATAATGCCAATATTCAGGGATGCTATCATCAGATGAAGCTACATTAAATCTTGCAAGCCTTAAGACACAACTTATTGCAAAAGAAACAGAAACAACCCAACCAAACCCTTTTATATTATTTAAAGAATAAAAATACATTATAAATGCAGGCGAAACACCAAAACTTATACTATCAGCTAAACTATCCAACTCTACACCAAATTGAGAAGAAGATTTTAAAAGCCTAGCAACCCTGCCATCAAACGCATCAAATACAGCAGCCAACACTATTGCAATAACTGCATTTTCAAAATTACCTTTTGATGCAAACAAAACAGCTGTCATTCCACAAACAATAGATGCAAGTGTAATAAGAGCCGGCAAAACCATTCCAAACGGGATCTCAGTTTTCTTTTGCATAATATTGTTAATTTTTGATTTAAACATTCTATTCATAAAAAACCTTTGTAAAATTTTAATTTTTTCTAACAGCTAAAATAGTTTCTCCCGCAACCATCGTTTGTCCATTCAAAACTTTAACATCATATTTATCTTTTGGTAAATAAACATCTAACCTAGATCCAAATTTTATAAGACCAAATCTATCCCCAACTTTAACATTATCATCTTTCTGTAATTTAGAAACTATTCTTCTTGCAACAAGTCCAGCTATCTGAACATAACAAATACTATCACCTTTATCTGTTTCAACCAATATCAAATTTCGTTCATTATCTTTACTTGCTTTATCCAAATCTGCATTAAAAAATTTACCTGGTATATAAATAGCTTTCTTAACAAGACCAGATACAGGATTTCTATTAACATGAACATTAAAAACTGACATAAAAATAGAAATTTTAATATACTCATCATCACCCATATTCAACTCTTCTGGCAATCTGGAATAAGTAACAGGAAGCAAAATTCCATCTGCAGGAGAAATAACTAAATCTTCACCAATAGGAGTAAAACGACAAGGATCCCTAAAAAAATAAAAAGCAAATAATGCAGCTATAAATCCAAATATTCCAAGGACATTAGAAAACAACATTAAAAAAAATGCTACAGCAAAGAATACAGCAATAATAACAACACCTTCTGTACTAATTTTTGGTAAAAGAAAACTTTTTATACTAGTATCAACTTTTTCAATTCCATTATCAAATTTATTAAACATAATCAACCTTTCAAAACATTTAAACCAATATTATTACCATTTAACAAAAAATCAAATCTTTTATATTTTAAAGAAGCACCAAACAAGACGTCTAATAGCTATATAACTTTTATAAAATTTCGATGGAATACGAAAAACAAAAGATTTTCTATTCCTTTTCACCTGTTTATAATCTATAGTCGATTCTATCCCTTCTTCCCAAGCTGGCAAAGGAGATAAAGAATAACCACGAACCTTATACTTCCAGAATTTTATAAATTCATGATCTATTGGAACAAACATAGGTAACAACTTTTTAACATAATTTTTAGCAGCTTTTCTATTTAAAATATATGATCCTGTTTTTGACTGATGAAAATAATTCTGCTTAAGACATATGCCATCTGCTATATCAATCTTTTTAACTTTTCCACCTTGATGGCCATCATTTAATTTCACCAAATCCCAATACTCAGATTTTTCTATCAAAGATTTAATTACATCAATAAAATCAGAGGAAAAGCACATATCATCCTCTATAATCAAAGCAATAGGTTTACTAGAATTACTTATAAACTCATTCATTGTATTATAATGAGACATAAAACACGCAACCTCTGTTGGCGTTATAGATTTACCATGAGCAAGTATAAATTTTAAATTACTAACTTCTTTAGGCGTAAAAACTTGCTGCTTACCATCTACTGCTCTGATTCTTTTATAGACAAGACCTAAATTTTTTAGCTTTTTATCCATACTTTTTAATCTATCAGGACTCCTATCCAAATTTATTAAATAGATTTCACAATTTTCATGAATATATTTTAACTTTTCATCCATTTTACTATCCTAACTTTAAAATTTATTAGATTTTGGAAAATTATCAGGTGGCATATGCCCTATTGTCGCCCTCTTAGCTTGCCATAATTTAGTATCAGTAATTTTAAAATTTTTCACTCCATTTTTCCATGATAAACCTGACAAACTATTAAATAACTTAATATCACTTAAAAAAGTATTAGGTTCATTATATTTTTGTAATATAACCCCCTTCCCCTTTGATAAAGTAGGAATATCAGAAATAGGGAAAATTAAAAACTTTCTATTATTTCCAACAATTGCAACCATATCATCATTTTTATTAATAGACACTATTTTCAAAAGCATATCATTTTCGGCCAAAGAAACTATTTGCTTTCCATTCTTTGTCTGTGCCAAACAATCATCAATATTTACTTTAAATCCATATCCATTCTTAGTCGCCAATAAGAAATCAATACCAGATTTATAAGAAAATATACTTATACAACTTGCAGATATCGGGACATCAATTATCATATTCAATGGATCTCCAAACCCTCTTCCATTTGGTAATTTATTCGTATCTATTGTAAAAAATTGACCATTACTCATCCCTAAAATAATTTTATCATTAGTATAAGAATGAATAATAGAATGTAAACTATCACCATCCTTAAAGATAATAGAGCTATCCAATGCAATATGATTTTTAACTGTTTTTATCCACCCCATACTAGATAACACTATCGAAATAGGTTCCTTTGGAAGAATATTTTCTGGATTAATTTCTATATCTTTTGAATTGTAATCTATATCAGTTAATCTATTAGATAAAACCTTATTTTTTGCAAAAACAGAACGCATCTCTTTTAAAAGTGAAATTATTTTCTTGTTTTTATTATCATCACTGTTTAACAAGTTTTGAAGTTCAAGCTTCTCTTTTTCTAAAATCTCTACTTCTTTCTTTATTTCCACTTCTTCTAATTTTTTCAAAGAACGAAGTTTCATATTTAAAATAGCTTCTACTTGTTTATCATTTAAATTAAATTCATCCATAAGTTTTGATTTAGCATCATCAAACTCTCTAATTATATAAATAACTCTATCTAAATTAAGATAAGTAATTAAATAACCATTTAAAATATTTAATCTATCATTTATATTTGATAACCTAAATTTAGTTCTTCTTTCTAAAACTTCTATCTGATGCTCAAAATATGCTTCCAAAACTTGTTTTAAATTCATTACACCAGGAATACAATTTTTATCCAATACATTCATATTAAGAGCAAACTTAACTTCCAGTTCTGTAAGAGAAAATAATTGCCCCATAACTAAATTTGGATCAACTATCCTATTCTTAGGTTCTATCACTATTCTAATATTTTCATCAGATTCATCTCTTATATCAGAAACTAATTGTAACTTCCCAGAATTAAGCAAATCTGCAATTTTTTCTATAAGCCTAGATTTTTGAACACCATATGGAATTTCAGTTATGATTATCTGATAATTAGAATAAGAAAGATCCTCTTTTACCCATTTTGCCCTAACCTTAAACGACCCTTTACCAAGTTTATACGTACTAATAATACTATCTTTAGTTTCACAAATAACTCCACCTGTCGGAAAATCAGGTGCTTTTATAAATTCTACTAACTCATCTACAGAAATATTTTTATTTTTAATTAAAGAAACTATTGCATCAATAACTTCTAATACATTATGAGGAGGTATATTAGTCGCCATACCAACAGCAATACCATTTGCTCCATTTAAAAGCAAATTAGGGAAAAGTGACGGCATTACAATAGGTTCTCTTTCCTCACCAGAATAAGTATCCATAAAATCGACACTATTCTCATCAAGACCATCCATAATAGAAATAGCAGCATCCGTAAGCTTTGCTTCTGTATACCTCATTGCAGCAGCACTATCTCCATCAATATTACCAAAATTGCCCTGCCCCATAACAAGAGGATACCGAACAGAAAAACTTTGAGCTAACCTAACCATAGCATCATAAATAGAGGCATCACCATGAGGATGATACTTACCCATAACATCCCCAACAACCCTAGCACATTTCTTATATCCACTTTTCGGATCTAACTTCAATTGCCTCATTCCATACAAAATACGTCTATGCACTGGCTTAAGTCCATCTCTAACATCAGGAAGAGATCTAGCCACAATAGTAGACATAGCATACTCTAAATATCTCTTACTTATTGCATCGGAAAGTTGCTCTACTTTTATATTTTCATTAATACTATTTTTCTCTACATTCATTTTTAAATAACTTTATAAAAATCTTTTCTCTTTATTTAAACATTCAAACTCTATATTATTACAAAATAAAAATCAAAGGTTTATTCTAATGAAATGGGAAGATAAAGGAATATTAATTTCTATAATAAAATTTCAAGAAACAGATGCTATCGGAACATTCATAACAGAAAACCATGGCTTAGTAAAAGGATTAATAAAAGGAGGAACATCAAAAAAACAAAAGCCATATTTACAAATAGGAAATGAATTTAATATAACTTGGAAATCCAGACTAGAAGAGCATCTAGGTTTTTTTATATTAGAAGCAACCAAAATCTACGGAACAATACTATTTAACAATGAATTAAAACTTAAATTACTCTCATGTATATGTAACATTTTATATGACAGTATGGCTGAAAACCATATTGCAACAGAAATCTATAAAAACACTAAATTATTTATAAATAATTTAGAATTCAATTTCAATAACCTACAATTACTATACTCATATATAAATTGGGAAAAAGAAACTTTAAGAAATCTAGGATTTGCATTTAACCTTACAAAATGTAATGCGACTGGATCTACATCAAACCTCATCTATATTTCACCTAATTCAGGTCATGCAATATCAAAATTTGCTGGTGAAAAATATAAGGCTAAACTACTTCCATTCCCCATAATATGGAAAAACGACAAATATACAGAATTTAAAAATATTACACAAAAAAACATAAATGAAGCATTAACTGTACTAGAATTCTTCTATTCAAAAAGAATATACTTTGAAAAAAAGAAAGACATCCCATTTATCAGAAAAACAATTTATATAAAACAAAATTAACTTTTTAACTTAATAACAAATCCTTCTTTAGTATCTATCACTACATAACCTAAATTACAAATATCATTTCTTATTTTGTCAGCCAAAACATAATTTTTTATTTTTTTTGCATTTTCCCTATCAATTGCTAATTTGTTTACTTCATCTGGAACTTCAAAAACATATGCATCTTTTAAACCAGCGGAATTTTCTAATAATTTAAGTCCTAACAAATCATCAATGAATTTTATTATTTCTAATTTAGTCACATTATTTATTTCTATATTCTTTAACAAATCTTGCATCAAAACTATTACATCCGCAGTATTCAAATCATCATTTATAACAGATAAAATTTTTTCCTCATATTCTCTAATAAATAGACCATCTTTAATATTATCAGAATATTCATATAACTTGGATATTTTTTTTATTAAATTATTATAACTATTTCTTGCTGCATCCAACAAAGTATATGAAAAATTTATTTGCTTCCTATAACTTGCAAGCAAAAGAAAATATCTATAAACTATAGGGGAATAACCAAGCGATTCTAATTTAGATAAAGTTAAAAAATCTCCATTAGATTTACTCATTTTACCACTTAAATCATTCAAAAATTCCATATGCACCCAATAATTAACCCATTTATGATTAATTACAGGTTCAACTTCCGCTATTTCATTCGTGTGATGCACCTTTATATGATCCACACCACCAGAATGAATATCCATATATTCTCCTATTTCGGTAAGACTCATAGCGGCACACTCAATATGCCAACCTGGAAATCCAATACCCCAAGGACTATTCCATTCCATCTGTCTTTTTTCATTTTTAGGAGAAAATTTCCAGAGAGCAAAATCAGATATATTCTTTTTTTTACCACTAAATTCTACCCTAGCACCAGCCATAAGTTCATCCAAACTTTGATTACTCAATTTACCATAATCTTTAAATTTAGACGTATCATAATAAATACCATCACCATCTATTTGATAGGTATAACCTAGCTTTTCTAATCTCTTAATCAACTCTATCTGCTCATACATATACTCAGTTGCAGGAGTGTATTTAGTAGCAGGAATTATATTAAGTTTTTTAATATCAGACATAAAAACATCAGTGTAATATTTTGCTATATCCCATACCGATTTACCTTCTCTTTTGCTTCCTTTTTCCATTTTATCTTCACCTGTATCCGCATCACTAGTCAAATGCCCAACATCTGTAATATTCATTATATGCTTCACTTTATAACCATTCGCAATAAATACACGCTTCATTATATCCTGTGATACATAGGTCCTTAAATTTCCAATATGTGCAAAATGATAAACAGTTGGGCCACAGGTATAAATTGAAACATTACCTTCTCTTATAGGTTTAAATAACTCTACACTCCTAGACATAGTATTAAACAATCTAATATCCATATCACACCTTAAATTATTTATATTTATCTAAAATCAGTAATTTATCAGCTTTTCTCTTAAAATGAATAAATCCACCTGAACCATTCACATTACAAGAAGATAAATAAAATTCATCATCTGGAGTATTTGGATTATACAAACTATACCCTAAAATATTCATAATAAACTTAGAAACATCATAATGATGAATATATCTATAGGATTTTAAATAATCATATTCGTGATTATTTACATTTTTAAACCAAAACAATGTCGGTATTTGTCCAACCCTTTCATCAACAAATCCATGTCCCCAAAAATTATCTTCTCCAAGCATTTGTCCATGATCAGAAATAATTACTAAATAAGTTTTACCCTCTAAATTATTACTCCAGTCTATTATTTGCTTTAATAAATTATCTGTATACAGCATTGCTCCATCGTAATCATTAATTCTCTTATCTCTACCTTTTATCTGAAATTTATCAAAAACAGGATGCATCTCTGTAAATAAATCATATGGATAATGTGTTGCCCTAGTCTGCAAAACAATAAAATTTTTATCCTTCAAATTTAATTCTTTCAGTTTCTTTATACTATAATCATCCTGATATTTTGTAAAATTTTCCCTATCTTTTGATCTATATATACTATTATCAATATATTCCATACCTATTCCAGCAAAAGTTCTGCTTCCCTGAGGAGAGATAAAAGCAGTATAAAATCCTTGATTCTTAGCAAGTTTAAATAAATTAAATTCCTTTTCTAATAACATCTTGGAATTTTGAGGTTCTTTCTGCTGATTAAAAAACATTGATAAAGATATAGTTGTACAAACAGATGAAGAATAACCTTTTGAATAAACAACATTAGACATCTTTTCTAATTTATCTAAATTAGGTGTAGTTTTAAAATCATACCCATACAATGACATATGATTCGAACTCCAACTTTCACCCATTATTAATATAATATTAGTTTTCTCTTCTATATCTTTTTTCTTTGTTATTTTATAAGGTTGAAATTTTTTAATTTGTTTATCAGATGGGAAAATATTTATAAAATATCCATAAACAGACTTAATTGAATTATCCATCATATATCTTAACGGATTAGGCATAATAAAAGTATCACCTGCCATCTTAAACAAGTTATAATAATGATAAACAGACAAACCAAATAAAATAATAAATATATTAGATAATTTTAATGATTCTTTTGCAATCTTCCTTATACGGATAATAAAAAATACTAAGATAGCAAGCATAAGTAACAAGTACCAATATATAAAAATATCACTTTTCAAAGCTATTAAAATATCTTCTGTTTCTTTCATTACCATTCCAACATCAACATCTGAAAAATACCTGCCAAAATGAAAAAAATAAAAATATCCAGAAATTAATAATCCAAACAAACAAGTAGATAAAATCACAAAAACATACTTATTTTTTATAAAAATCACAGGCGCAACTATTAAAAATATCATTATAATAGATTTTGGATAAAACACAGCAAGGTAACTAGTATTAAAAAGTTTTATAATATGATCTGGAATTATAAATAGTAATAAAAACGAAACAGAAAGGATAAAAGCTTTAAAAAGATCTTTCAAAGACCAAAAACCTTTTTTACCTCTACTATTAAATAAACTAGATCGCATAACAAACTCCATAAATTAAGTAATACCTTGACTTATATATGTATATTTTTTAGTATATTTTAATAAAAATTTAATGTCAAAAGGTAAAAAATGTCAAATATCACAGCAGATGACTTATATAAATATCAAGAAGATAATGGATATTTTTCTCCAAGCCCCAAAAGTAATAAAACACCTTTTACCATAGTAATTCCTCCACCAAATATTACAGGTCAATTACATCTAGGACATGCTTTTACTATGACTATGCAAGATATTACCATCCGATACAAACGTATGATGGGATATGATTGCTTATTATTACCAGGAACTGACCACGCAGCAATTGCAACACAAATGATTGTTGAAAAACAACTTTTATCAAAAGGAATAGAAAGAAAAAAAATAGGAAGAGCTGCATTTTTAAAAGAAGTTTGGAAATGGAAAGAAACCTGTACCGGAGATATAACAAAACAACTAAGAAAATTAGAATATTCCGCAGATTGGAGCCATGAACGATTTACGATGGATGATGGCATGAGCAAGGCTGTTAATCATGCTTTTGTAAAACTATATAATGATGGACTGATCTATAAAGATAAAAGGTTAGTAAATTGGGACCCTGTTTTACTTACATCTGTTAGTGATTTAGAAGTAAATATGATAGAAGAAGATGGTTTCATGTGGTATATAAATTATCAAATAGATGGAACAGAAGATTTTATAACTATCGCCACAACAAGACCAGAAACAATGCTTGGAGACACCGGAATTGCCGTTAACCCCAAAGATAATAGATTTAATAAATATATAGGAAAATCTGCAATAATTCCAATAATAGGGCGAAAAATATTAATTGTTGGCGATAATTATGCAGATATGACAAAAGGAACTGGTGCTGTAAAAATAACACCCGCACACGATTTTAATGATTTCGAAGTTGGGAAAAGACACAATTTACCAATAATAAATATATTAAATGAAACGGCAAATATTATTACAAATGAAATTCCAGAAACAGAAAATAATAATTTTATAAAAAGCCTAAATGGAATAGATAGATTTACTGCAAGAAAAATAATAATTGAAAAATTAACTGAATTAGGTGCTCTTATAAAAACAGAAGTGTATAAACACCAAGTACCTCATTCTGAACGAGGTGGCGCAATAATAGAACCACGTCTCACAGAGCAGTGGTATTTAAATGTTTCTGATATGGCAAAAAAATCTATAGAACTAGTTGAAACTGGAAAAATTAAATTTGTTCCAGATATGTGGAAAAACACATTTTTTTCATGGCTTAAAAATATACAACCTTGGTGCATATCAAGGCAACTTTGGTGGGGGCATCAAATTCCTGCCTTTTATACAGATGATGGTAAAATAATTGTTGCAGAAACAAAAGAAGATGCTCAAAAAATAACAGGTAATGGAATAAATTTAACACAAGATAATGATAGCTTAGATACTTGGTTTTCATCAGGACTTTGGCCTATGTCTACACTTGGCTGGCCTAATAATACAATGGACTACAAAAGATATTTTCCAACATCTACGCTCATAACTGGATTCGATATAATATTTTTCTGGGTTGCCAGAATGATTATGTTTAGCGTATATTTCACAGGAAAAGCACCTTTCGATACAGTGGTTTTACACGGCCTTGTAAGAGATGAAAAAGGTCAAAAGATGAGTAAGACTAAAGGAAATGTAATAAATCCTTTAGAATTAATAGACGAATACGGAATAGATGCTGTAAGATGGACTATCTGTTCTTTATCTGGACAAGGAAGAGATATAAATTTTGGTAAATCATTAGTGGAAAATGGTAAAAAATTCGTAACAAAATTAAATAACGCTATAAAATTTTGGTTAGATCAAGATCTAAAAAATTACATTAACACAAACAAAGGGAAAGAAAAAAAATCTGAATTACCAGCTATCTGTAGCTATATACTAGATAAAATGAACACCGCAATAGATAATGCAAAACAAGCAATAGAAAATTACAGATATGATGAATATGCACATACATTATACCACTTCATTTGGGACGAATTTTGTGATAATTTCATAGAATTATCAAAACCAGAATTAAAAACAGAAAACAAAAATAAAATATTATCAACAGCAAATATCGTAATACAAAATATACTCAAAATGTTACAAATAGTAATACCATATATATCAGCAAAATTATGGGAAAATATTGGATACGGGAATATAGCAGATTTAATAAATGAAAAATATGCAGAAAAAATAGAAATAGAAAATAAAGATGACATAAACTTAATAAAATGGATGATAGAAATTACATCAACCATTCGTAATATAAGAGCAGAAAACAAAATAAGTTTCAAAACACCTCTTAATATTAACTTTACAAAAATTCCAAATAAATATAAAAGCTCAATAGAAAAGATAACCTCATTTAACAATTTACAATCATCTTTAAAAACAGATTCTATGATTTCAAAAACTATTTTATCTGATACTGTAATCATGATTGATTTACCAAAATTAAATATATCAGGAAATAATGATAAATTAAAAGATAGAATATCTGAACTAGAAAAAAGAATAATATCATTAAAAAATCAAATAGAAAAAATGAATGGCAAAGCACCTGAAAATATAATAAATGATAGGAAAGAAAGCCTTAAAAAAGCTGAAACAGAATTAAACAATATAAGAACTAGTATTTAACAAATACTAATTCTTTAAGTTTAATAATTTTTTATTTATTTCTTTTATCAAAGTATCAATAGCAGGATTTGTTTTAGCATCTTTAAGTATATTGGCATATTCATTTTTAAAACTCATTGCCATAGAAACTCCTTCTATAACGACATCAATAACTTTATAATTCTTATCTGATTTTTTAACGATTCTCCAATCTACAGAATACTCTCTATCTGCTAAATCTCCAGTAACTTTACTAGAAACAAAAAATTGTCCTTCTTTTTTACCTTTTTCCACTTTTACAACTTTTATTTCTGCATCAGAATAAAGAGAAAATTTCTTAAAATACGTATAAATATTTAATTCTCTAAAAACAGATATAAATTCATTTAATTTTTCATTAGAAATTCCTCTTCCATAAACACCTATTGCAAATTTACCTATAAAATCAAAATCAAAATTATCATAAATAGCCTGTTTAAAAGGAATAAACCTTTTTTCTTTACTTAAATTTTTATTAAAAACTTTTGCTATCGAAGAATTTGCAACAGATTGAACATAATTTTTTACTTCCTCATCATAATTATTTGCAAAACTATTCACAGAAACAATAAATAAAAATAAAAAAGATAATAAATACTTCATGAAAAAATCTCCTAAATATACAATAATTATATTTTCATAAAATTTAAATAACCATCATAAATTTTATCATTATTAATATTATTTAAAATATTTGAAATACAAGAGTTACAAATTAACTCTTTAGCAACACTTTTATCAATACCACGACTTTCTAAAAAAAATAAATCTTCATCTGAAATTCCACTTACAACAGCTCCATGGAATGCTTTTGCATTTTCTGTCAATATCATTTGATACGGCTCAATTCTAGCATTAGCAGTATCAGATTTCAAAATAATTTTAGAAGTTTGAGATGTTCCAATATTAGACGCAAATGTAGCACATTTTACATTAGTTTTAAAATATATCGAACTACTACCATCTGCGACACCATAAAGTTTTGCACTACTATTACTATCATTTCCTAAATGAGATAACAAAACATCAACATTTATACTAGATAAATCATTTGCAGAAACACTAGAAACAAAAGAAGCATCTATATTACTCTGCAAATTAAAATTATATTTTTGATTCAATATCCCAGCATTTCCTATATAATTAACAAAATTTACAGAAGAAGAATCATAAGCATCTACAAAGGTATTAGAAACAATACAAGAACTACTCGAAACAGAAGACGCTATATAATAATTAACCTTAGAATTTTTATTAGATATTATATTTAAAATTTTATTTTCAAAATAACTCTCTCTATTAAATGAAAGATTAGTCTCAATAATATCAACCTTTACTCCATCCCTTATATTCATAATGATATTAGAAGGAATAAACATTTTTCCTTTCTTATTTTTATCAGAAATAGCAATAGAAATTATATTTATTGGCTTATCTAAAATTATATTTTCAGGAATATCAATAAGTACTAAATTAGATAAAAAAGCATTATTTAAAGAAATAAAAACATCATCATTAATATTCTTTTCCAAAGTTTTCTTTACTAGCTCTAAATTATCACAATCCAAATTCTTTAAAGTCGAAAATATATTAAAAGGAATATCTTCACAATAAGATAGCTCCTCAATATAATGTCCATTTACAATTACAACAGTATAAGCATCAATATCAAATATTGGATATTTCATCAAAGTATGTAATGAAGGTAAAATATCATTTTCAGAAATATAAAAATCATTATTTTTAATAAAATTATATAAATTTACATTCTTTTTTATTAAATCAAAATTTTTTATATAAAAATTTAGTGCTGATAATCTAAAGGCAGATATATCTTGAAAATTATCCAAGTTTGAATACAAAGAAACAAACGGAATATCAGAATTAGAAACAGTATTTAAATTAAAATCCATTATTAAAACCTTCTTTATCTATATTTTCTGCTAACTCTACTCCTCCTGATTGAACTATAACACCATCTTTCATAATATGAACAAATTTCGGTCTAACCAAAGAAATCAATTTTTGATAATGAGATACTATCAAAAAAGATGTTCCTTTTTCTTGTAAATAACTTATTGCTTTAGCAACTATCATCATACTATCTACATCTACACCACTATCAGGTTCATCAAGAAGAGCAAGTTTAGGATTCAAAAACAACATTTCAAGCATACTTAATCTTTTCTTTTCACCACCACTAAATCCCAAATTAACAGCTCGTTTAAGCCAATCTTCTGGAATATCCAGCATTTTACAATAAAAAGAAACAAGTTTAAAATATTCAGGAGCCGTCATAGGTTTTTCATTTTTCGCAGCCCTTATACTATTTATAGAATTCTTAAGTAATGTAGATATAGTAAGGCCAGATATAGCAGGAGCATTTTGAAAACTTAAAAAGATCCCTTTCACTGCAATATCAGAAACACTATCATTAATTATTGAACTATTATTAAAAATAATATCACCAGATTCTATCTTATATTTTGGATTTTTAACTATTGTATTCAAAAGAGAACTCTTGCCACAACCATTTTTACCCATTAATACATACGTTTCAGCAGCATTAATAACTAAACTAACATCTTTTATTATTTCATTACCATCAACTGTTACTTTTAAATTTTTAATTTGAAACATAATCTAACCTTCTATACTTAAATTTATTAATTCTCTTGCTTCTAATGCAAATTCTGCCGGAAGTTGTTTTATAACATCTCCACAAAAACCATTAACTATTAATGATAATGCTTTATCTTCACTTAAACCATGTTGCATAAGAAAAAATAATTGTTCCTCACTTACAGATGACACAGAAGCTTCATGTTCAACAATTGCTGTATTATTATTACTTTTTATATCAGGGAGAGCAAAAGCACTAGAATTATCACCTATAACTAAATTATCACACTTAGTAAAATTTCTTGCATTATCTGCACCAACTCCAAATTGCACTAAACCTCTATATCCATTATTTGAATGTCCCAAAGAAATACCTTTTGTAATTATAGTACTTTTTGTATCCTTACCAATATGAACCATCTTCGTTCCTGTATCAGTCATTTGATAATTATTTGTAATTGCAACCCCTAAAAATTCTCCCTTACTTCTATCTCCCTTTAAAATACATGAAGGATATTTCCACGTTTTAACAGATCCAACCTCTAATTGTGTCCAAGAAATAGTTGCGTCATCAAAACAAAGCCCTCTTTTCGTAACAAAATTATATATACCACCTACCCCATTTTCATCACCAGCATACCAATTCTGAACTGTAGAATATTTTATTTTTGCCCCTTTCAAAGCTATTAATTCAACTATACCAGAATGCAATTGATTAGATTTTCTAATAGGTGCAGAACAACCCTCTAAATAAGAAACCTCACTATATTCGTCTGCAATAATTAATGTCCGTTCAAACTGGCCTAATTTCTCTACCTGCAATCTAAAATATGATGAAAGCTCAATAGGACACTTAACTCTAGGAGGTATATAAATAAATGTTCCATCCGAAAATACAGAAGCATTCAAAGCAGCAAAAAAATTATCTTTTGGAGGAACGACATGCCCCATAAATTTAAAAACTAATTCTGGATATTTTTTTAACGCCATAGAAATAGGACAAAAAATTATACCTAAATCAAATAACTGCTTCGAATAAGTAGTCCTAACAGATGAACTATCTATAACTGCATCTACTGCTTGACCTTTTAAAATCTGCTGTTCATGCAAAGGAACGCCCAACCGCTCATACGCTTTATCTATTTTTTCATCAGCTTCTAAATTTTCTTCTTTTGGCCTCGCAAAACAATAAATATCAGAATAATCTATCGGTTCATAATCAAATAAAGCCCAATGAGGCTCTTTCATAGTCTTCCAAATTTCAAAAGCTTTTAATCTAAAATCCAAAACTTCATTTGATTCTTCATTTTTTTTACTAATAAATTTAATTACTTCCTCAGAAACACCTTTAATATCAATCACCTCTGATGGTATTTCAGGATCAAAACCAGCCTTATATTCAAAGACACCATTCCTACTAATATCTTTTATTTTATTTTCATTACCCATAATAAAATAAATTAGATAATATACACAAAAATATCAATAAAATCTTTTAAAGTTAAAACTCATTAAGAATTTAAAGAAGAATAAGTATCTTCACGAGCAGACGAATCAAATGATTTTGCATTAACAATGACATTATAAAATCTACCCAAATCTCCTTCTTCAAAAGTTTTTAATGTAAATTTATCAATATCATACTCATTAAGGGAACTTATAAGCATATTATATCTCTCTTCAAACAAAGATATCTGCGCTTGCAACAAATCATTTTGCCTAATAATTCTTCTTAAAGTTTCATCAAAATGAGGAGTCTTTTCTCTTTTATCAAGTAATATTCTACAAACAGCAGAAAGTCTTAAATCAGACGGTTTACTAAGCGCACTATCAACGACTAAATTAGATTCTATTCTAAGCATAGTTATAATATTAGATACAAAAATACTCATATCATTTAAAATTATTGGTAAATTCAAAAAAAATTGATTAGTAAAACCTAATTTTCTCACTTCTATCAATGACTTACCTACAGTTTGAATCATTGATGATTGAGATTTAGAAATCTTTGATAAAGATAAAATCATAGATTTAGTTTGCACAGCTTCATAAATTTGATAAAAAATTAATCCTATAACGAGTAAAATTAATACAGGAATAGCAACAGAAAAAATCATATACGCCATATCACTAGGTAAAATATTTACGACTCCTGAAACATTCACAGATGAAAAAAAATAATTTCCAGAAAATACTATCCAAACGACACTTAAAATTAACAAAATTCCAAGTAAAACAAACGGAAAAAACATAGCTATTCCCTATATTTTGAAATTAAAATTTAATAAACTAATAATAAGTATATCACAAAAATCACCTAAGTTATAGATTTTTCTAACTTTTTAAGTCGTCAAGTAATTTATTTTAATAAAAACACAAAATATAGTTTGTAATAACATTTTAAATACTATATATTGTTAGTATAAGAAAAATAGAAACTTTATATAAATATTTTACCATAGTGGTAATGTGAAGGAGGAGAGATGAACATTACAGATATACAAAATAATAAAGATGTATCTAAAGCTGCTAATACAGAAACTCCAATTCAACCAACGATAAAAACAATAACTAAAAGAGACGGCAAAACAGAAGCTTTCAATTTTGAAAAAATAAAATCCGCAATCAAACAAGCAGGTGAAGCTTCTATTCCTTTCTCAGAAACAGAATTAATCAATATAACAAACAATATAATCAAAGTTTTAAATTCAAAATATCCAAAAAATGATAATATTTTTATAGAAACTATACAAGACATAGTAGAACAAGCTCTTATAGATAAAAATTACTATGATGCAGCAAAATCATATATACTATACAGAGAAAAACGAGCACAAAATCGAAATGCTGAAAAAATAAAAATAGATGTAGAAAAATCCATTACTGAATATTTAGATCAATCAGATTGGCGAGTAAATGAAAATGCAAACCAGGGATATTCTCTTGGTGGTATGATATTAAATATATCAGGTAAAGTGGTAGCAAACTACTGGCTTTCATACATATATCCAAAAGAAATAGGTGAAGCACACAGAAACGGAGATTTTCATTTACATGATTTAAGTATGCTTTCTGGATATTGTGCAGGATGGTCTCTTCGTGCATTGCTAGAAGAGGGATTTAATGGTGTCCCAGGACACATAGAATCAATTGCTCCCAAACATTTATCATCAGCAATAGGTCAAATTGTAAATTTTATGGGAACTCTTCAAAATGAATGGGCCGGAGCACAGGCCTTTTCATCTGTTGATACATACCTGGCTCCATTTATAAAATTAGATAATTTAAAATATGAAGAAGTAAAACAACAAATCCAGGAATTAGTATATAATTTAAATGTTCCAAGCAGATGGGGAACTCAAACTCCTTTCACAAATTTTACTTTTGATTGGGTATGCCCAAAAGATTTAGAAAATCAACATCCAAAAATAGGCGGAAAATTACTAGATTTTACCTATGGTAACTTACAAAAAGAAATGGATATGATAAACAAAGCATATATAGAGGTAATGACAAAAGGAGATTCTAAAGGACGACCATTTACATTCCCTATTCCTACATACAATATAACAAATGATTTCATCTGGGAAGGTGAAAATGCAGATTTATTGTTCGAAATGGCTGCAAAATACGGATTACCATATTTCCAAAATTTTATGAATTCAGATTTAAAACCTACAGATGTAAGGTCTATGTGCTGTAGATTACGCTTAGATGTAAGAGAATTATTAAAAAGAGGAAATGGCCTTTTTGGTTCTGCAGAACAAACAGGATCAATAGGTGTTGTAACAATAAATTGCGCAAGATTAGGTTACAATTTTAAAGGAAACATAGAAGGTCTATACTATAAATTAGATAAACTAATGGAACTTGCAAAAACAAGTTTAGAAATAAAAAGGAAAACTATACAAAAATTAATGGATAATGGTCTTTACCCATTTACAAAAAGATGGCTAGGTTCTCTTAGAAATCATTTTGCAACCATTGGAGTAAACGGAATAAACGAAATGATTAGAAACTTTACCTCTGATGAATACGATATTACAGATCCAAGAGGTCATAAAATAGCGTCAGATTTATTAGATCATATACGAAATAAAATGGTTGAGTTCCAAGAAGAAACAGGAAATTTATATAATTTAGAAGCTACCCCAGCCGAAGGAACAACATACAGATTTGCCAAAGAAGATACAAAAAGATTTAAAGATATAATACAAGCAGGAACCAAAGATGCTCCTTATTATACTAACTCTTCACAGATCCCTGTAAATTATACAGATGATCCTTTTGAAGTATTGGATTTACAAGATGATTTACAAACAAAATATACAGGAGGAACTGTTTTACATTTATATATGGCAGAAAGAATTTCAAATATAACTAATTGTAGAAATATGATTAAGCGAATATTTGAAAACTACCGTATACCATATATCACAATAACCCCTACTTTCTCTATATGTCCAAAACATGGATATATAGCAGGCGAGCACGAGTATTGTCCTATATGTGATACGGAAATAATGGCAAATAAGAAAACTAAGGAAATTTCTTAATTGCTTAACCAAAACCAAAAAAACAAATTAAAGGAGGATAATATGCAAAACTTTGATAATATAGACAATAATCAAAGAACTAAATGCGAAATATGGACCAGAGCCATGGGATATTGTAGGCCAGTATCCAATTTTAATAAAGGCAAAAAGTCCGAATTCTATGAAAGGCAATATTTTCAAGAAAATACTGCTATTTCATCTATGGAAGCTCTTAATTGCTGCAACTAGTAAAAGGCTTAACATAGAAAACTTCTAACACACTTTAAGCCTCTTTTTATACAAAAGAGGCTTTTATTAGAAATAAAAAATAAAATGGAAAATATATTACAAAAAACAAAATTAATAATAGGTGGATTAGTTCCATTTACAACAATTGACTATCCAGGCAAATTATCTGCAGTTATATTTTTACAAGGATGTCCATGGAGATGTATATACTGCTCTAACCCTCATTTATTTGAATTTAAAAAATATACCGAAAAAGATAAACAAAATTATGAATATGTTATTAATTTATTAAAAAAAAGAAAAAAAGTATTGGATGGAATAGTTTTCAGTGGTGGTGAAGCAACATTTCAAACAAATGCAATAATAGATACAATAAACGAAATAAAAGAATTCGCTCCAAATTTTAAATTTGCAATACACACTAACGGATGCTTTCCTGAAAAATTAAAAAATTTAATACCTTACATAGATTGGATAGGTTTAGATATAAAAGCACCTATCTCAAAATATGATGATATAACCAAAATTAAAAAAAGTGGTATTCCGGCATATAAATCACTAGATATAATCATAGATTCTGGAATAAAATTTGAAGTAAGAACAACAGCAGATCCAACTATTTTAAATAAAGAAGATATAATCGAAATTGTAAAATATCTATCAGAAAAAAATGTAAAACACTATGCAATTCAAAAATATAGACCTACAGACAAAAATAATAAAAATAATCCGACAATAGAAAAAATTATGCAATTTTTTATAGACAACAATTTTAAGAACAAATTAAAAACTATGATTCCCAATATAGAATATAGGGAATAAAAAATTTAAATATTTTTTTGGAACTTCAACAAACCTATTTGACAAGATTTCCATAAAACAACATCAATATATCCTCTTTTAAGAGAAGTCTCCTTCTCTATTTCTTTAAACATATTATCACATGCAATCTGTATTTCATCAGTTAAAACATTTTCATCAAATTCTGGTATATTACTATATAATGTTCCGCCCAACCTTTTTATCCAAAGATCATATTTTACCGTATTCATACCTAAATTTCTTGCCAAATGATTCTTTGTTATATTACCTATAAACGGTAATGTTTCTAAATAATTTAATTTATCATTTTCAGATATAAGTTTATAGAAATCGTCCCTATATTTTTCTCTATTATTCCAAATTTTACATATAGCAGCCATTTTATTCTTATTTGCAAAAATATGTAACAAATTTTCTACTGAAACAATATTCCCTGCATCAATAAAACTTTTTATTTCATTAAATTTTTTTATTGCAACACGTTGATTAAAACCACTTGCCAATATTACATAAAAAACTTCAAACACAAAATCATCTGCAGATAAAACAGGATTATTTTGTAATTTATTTTTTCTAACTTCAAAACTATC
>CAUUHH010000012.1:0-21873 GCA_963544995.1 uncultured Alphaproteobacteria bacterium
TCTGATGATTGGGGTTCTCCCAGTTGTACCATCTGTCCTAAAGGTCATTATTGTATGGAAGGAATAAAAAAGGTTTGTGCGAATTTTTCTTATTCTGATGTTGGAGCAAATAAATGTATTTTAGGTTGTAAAGAGTATATATATCATGGGTTTGATTTTTGTGATCCTCATAAAGATGATCCTTTTAGAAAATGGAATTTAGAAACTAATATTAAAAATATTCCTAATGATTTTGATAAACATAAATGTTGGACTGATAAAGAAGGGGTGGATTGGCAATCGGATGTTGGTATTATAGTAAATGGTGTAAGGTATAGAGTTTCAAGTATAAAATGTTCAGGTGTTGTTTGTAAAATTGAAGCAGATAATATTATATATAAGACTACAAAAATAGGTGATAATCATGGTGGACATTCTGAGGGCGGAACATATGGATCTAGCCTCAAACTTGAATTGAATTTATTATCAAAAAAGGCAAGAGTTTGTCGTATAGATGTAAAGCATAATGCTAAGTCGCCTGAAAAGTGTGAAGATAATTCTCATATAGAAGGTTCTATAACTTGTAAAAACTAAATATAAAAAAATGGTTGAATATATGGAAAAGAGTTTCTTTTTTAACAGAAAAACAGTGCTATTTTAATCTAAATTAGCGAACAAATCTGTAATGATAATAAATCAATGGTGGGAATAGATGGACTCGAACCAACGACCGACCCGTTATGAGCGGGTAGCTCTAACCAACTGAGCTATATTCCCAAAAATGTTTTTGAATCTTATATAAATTATTTATGAAAATCAATAATTTTTTAGTTTGTTTATAGTATTTTGTAATTTTGTTTCAAATTCGTTTTTTATTTCTGTTTGTGATTTGGTATTTTTATATTTGTTATCTATAAAAAGGTTTCCCTTTATTGCTGTTTTACATGGTGTTTTATCATTAGTTATATTATTTAACCAAGATTTTGTTAGGTATCCTAACCCTATGTTTAATAAAGATATACCACCTGTTAAAAGGCTACTGATTGCAGTTGCGACATAGGCTTTTGTAAAGGAATTTCGGAAACCCTTTTTATTTATTATTATATCTGGTTCTGCAAGTATGCCATGAATTTTTATTATTTCTGATAAATCTGGTGATAATTTGAAACCTTCTTTTACCATTGTTATTACAGAAGTATCAAGTAATTCATCGCCAAGATTTGCACTGCCGTCTATTATGATGTTTGCTTTATTGGTTTCAATTGCAATGCCACGACTGGTTATGGTATTTCCATTAATTATATTTAAATTTGCGACAATACATTTTATATCTGTTATTTCTGGGGTGGAAACTATATTATTGTTATCAGTTTCGCCGATGTTTTTTATTACCTTTGATAGAGTATCGCTTGCGATAAAGGTGTTTTCTATTTTATATCCTGTTATTTTTGTTTTGGTATATGCTCGAATATAGCCATTTAAGTTTTTCATAAATTGCGTTAAATTTGGTCCATATCCATTTAATATTATTTCAGTATCAGTAATACCCCCCGTAAAAAATTTTTTATATCCGGTGGCAGATAAAATTTTGCCAAGGTTTATATTATTGCCGATAATTTGTAAAGTTCCGTTGAAAGTATTATTTTTATTATTTCCAAGTATATTTAGTATTACATTTCCATCCATATAATTCATATTTATTGGATGTATCAGTATGGTACCGTCTTTTATTATTGGATTAATTTCTATGTCAGATATTTGCATTTCGGGCATAGCCTTTAGTTTTGGAATTTTTATGTTGATATTCATATTTAGTAGATCTAATTCTGATATTGGTAGAGGAATACCTTTGAATGCTTTTGGGTTTTCTATATGCGAGGCATTGGATTTTGGTCTTGGTAAATTATTGATAACTCTGTTAAAGTAATTTTTTTCCCAATTAGGATAAAATATGTTTGGTATATCAAAAAATGGAATTAGGATATTACCGTGTATGTTTGGCTTTGTTTTTTGTGTGTTTATTGTTAAATCTGCAATTAATTTTAATGTGTCATAATTTAAAGAGAAATTTTTTATTCTATAAATTTTATTTTTAAAATTTAAATTAAATTTTACATTTATAGGTTTTATTTCAGGTATTTTTATTAATGAATTTAATGTCTTTTCCGGCTTTTTTATAAGAATTTTAAATTTTCCATTTAATTCTGGATATAGTGTATGTAGGTTAACGATATTGCCATCAATATCTATTATTGCATCATTTATATTTATTTTTGCAGTAATTGGTATTATAGAGTCTTCGTGTGCTATTTTATATGCAGAAATAGTTTTTATATTTCCGTCTAAATTTATTCCGTTATAGTTGGTTTTGAAATTTATATAAAGAGGGCTGGTAGAATCCTTAGTATTAATATTTAAATTTTGTATTAAAAATTTTTGTGAACTATTATTTTTATTGCTTTTATATTTTATTTTTGCATTTTGAATATTTATTTTTTGTATATTAAAGCTTAGTTTTATTGGTAATTTTTTACTTGGCTTTTTGTTGATATTTTTTGAAATATTGTTGTTTTGTGGTTTCCAATTTTTTATACCTGATAGGTGTTCTTCTAGCTCTATATTTGGGGAGTTTATATTTATAGAATCTATTAAAATAGTTTTGTTTAATAGGTCACGTATGGATACAGATGCAATTATATTGTTTGCGGTTAGTATATATTTACTTTTCCCCCAGGGTTCGTTTTTTATGTATAATTTTTCAATTTTTATTGATGGTTTTAATGAAAAAATTGTCCATGATAATTTTCCATTAATTTTGGTTTCTTTTTTTATTTTTGAACTAATAGAGTTTTCTATTACTTCTTTATATGAAAAGGGATCTGTTGTATGTAGTATATAAAATATTCCAAGTATAAATGATATAAAAAATAAAGCAGAAATTTTTATAATAAAACCTGTGATATTCATTATAACAGATTTAGATTTATTGTATTCGTGAATTAAAATACGATATATTAGTTTTCGTTTTTTTAGTTTATTTTTATTTAAAGTTTTTTTTCTCATTTTAAAAATTTAGGTATTTACAGATGTTTTGAAAGTGTTTTGGATATGGTGCAATTATAGGTTTGTAACCATCTATTTCAATTTTGTATGCATGGAGATATAATTTTCGTTCTATATTGTTTTCTAATATAGATTTTAGTTTTATGAAGTTATTTTTATCGCCGTATTTAAAGTCGCCTATTATAGGGTGAGAAAGATTTTCCATATGAATGCGTAATTGGTGTGTTCTGCCAGTTTCTGGGGATAATTCAATAAGACTTAATAAATTATATGCTTCATCTATAACTGTATATTTTGTAATTGCATATTTTTCATTTCCTGATTTATCAGTAATTGTGTTATTTATGGTTCCTGTTTTTATATTTTTATCTAAATTGCCGTATATTAGTGCGTGGTAGGTTTTTTTGATTTTGTGTTCTTTGAACATAGTGGTTAGTAAATTTGCACTTTCGTAATTTTTTGCAATTAATAAAATTCCGCTGGTATCTTTATCTATTCTGTGAGTTAATCTTAAATTATTATTATATTTTGGTAGTGCAGCGTTTATTAGTGTATCAATGTGTTTTGTTATCCCGTCCCCCCCCTGTGATGCAATACCAGAAGGTTTATTTAATACCAAAAATTCATTATTTTCATATATTATAGAATTTATTACTGTTTCTATATCTTTTTTACTATAATTAGTAAAGTTTTTAGTTTTGTTTTTTAAATTTTGGTATTCTGTGATAAATGGAGGAAGTTTTAGTTCGTCGTTTTCAAACATTACTTCGGTTGCGCCAATCCTTTTCCCATTAATTCGGATTTCACCCTTTCTGCATAATTTTTGTAGGTGTGACATGGTAAGTGCAGGGTAATTTTTTTTCATCCAAGCATTTAGTTTTATTCTATCATTTGTTATAGTGGTTTTTATAATTTTTTACTCCATATCAAAATCATATTGATTTTTTATATTTTCTGTTTCTGGTTTAGAATTTGTTTCTGTTTTATTATTAAATTCTAATCTTAAATTTTGTATTTTATTAATTTTGTATTGTAAGTACATGGTTTTAAATGTTTCATAAGAATCAATTGCAGTTTCATGTGTTAATAATGCCAAATCGTATCCATCATATAAATCGAATAGTTTTGTTGAAATATTTAAAAATAGTGCAAGTTGCCAAGATATAAAAAAGTTTATTGGATTTAGCGTACTGTCAACTATTGTTCCAGTGAAATCTCTGGTTGTTGTTTGTGCATATATTGGCATTACAAAAAAGCCATTAGGTTTCATTCCCCAAGTACCCAATGTTTCACCAAAATCTGTTTTATTTTTTTCTATGCCTATTTTGCTTGCAATATCAATTGTTCCAAATAACCCTATAGTTGAATTTATTAAAAATCGTGAAAGACTTTTAAATGAAGAGGTAAAATTGAATTGTAATAAAGAATTGGAAAAATATAAAGGTTCTTGTAAATTTTTTAGAAAATTTGACAATCCTTTGTGTATAGTGTTACTTTTATTTTGTTTATAATAATCGAATTCTGGCTTTAAAATTTCAAGTAATTTTATGTTAAAATTATGTATAGAACGGCTAGTTATAGGAAATAGATCAGTAGTAGTGTATTCGGTATCTTTATAAGATACCTTTGCAAGATCCATGGAATATTTATTATCAGTTTCAAATGGAGTATTAGAAAAAGAAATACCACTGTTTATTATAAAAAAACATAAAAACCCAGCTGTAATGTAATATTTTTTCATAATTTAAAATACTTTTATATTATTTATATATGTGGTATTATATTTTTATATGCCTTTTTTACAATAGGAAAAATCTGTGTCTGGTTTTTATCTTGATAAATCTTGCTTTAAATATGTTAATCTTTGTTTAGATTTAAATAGTTTTGATGATACTAGTTTAATTTCAGTTTGTAAGACCGCTGTTGATAGTAATTTATATAGTGTTACAGTTCCGTTTGATAAGGTTTCTAATGTGTGGGCTTGGTTAGAGCATTCGAATGTGAAAATTATTTCTGTTTGTAATAATTTTTATGGTAAGTATTCGTTAGAGCAGTTGTATAAAAATATAAAAGAATCATTTTTATTGGGGGCAGATATAGTGGATGTAATTTTACCACCAGTTATGTTTGATTTAAAGAATGATTCATTATTACCATTAGTTGATGAATATTTAAAAGCGATTGTTGGAGCCAAAACAAGTAAATCGAAGTTAATACAGGTTTCAATAGAATCTTCGTTTATTTCAAATATTTCTATTATTGTTAAGGTGGTAGAATTATTTGAAAAATATGGTATCGATATAATAAAGACATCTAGTGGATTATATTTGTCATCATCAGATTTAAAATATTTATATGTTATTTTGGAAACAATTCAGGGTAAAAATATAGGTGTTAATTTTTTGTTTGATAGAAATAGTAAAGATAAATTTATTTTTGATGATGCAGTAAGATTATATCAATCATTTATTCGAGATGTAGAAGATACTGAACAAGATAAAAATAAATTTCTACTGAGTGTTAATTATAAAATTTTTCAAAATATTTTACAGAATATTTAATTTTTTAAATATTGGAACATAAGTGTTCTGTTTCATGTATAATATTTTCAAAATGAGGATTGGTTATCATTAAATCTTTTATCTTTTTTACTGCATGAATTACTGTTGCATGATTTTTATAAAATATTTTTCCTATTTCTGGTAATGTTTTATTTGTTATAGTTTTTGCGATGTACATTGCAACCTGTCTTGGTATGGTAAGAGAGTTTGTTCTTTTTTTGCTGTCTATATCTTTTACAGATACATTCCATTTTTCAGCAACTATTTGTTTTATTTTATTTATATCTATTTCTTTTGTATTGGCAGCGAGAATATCACTTAATAATCCCCTTACGTAGTGAAGAGATAAAGTTCCACATAATGTAGAATGAAA
Source organism: uncultured Alphaproteobacteria bacterium (assembly GCA_963544995.1). Taxonomy (GTDB): domain Bacteria; phylum Pseudomonadota; class Alphaproteobacteria; order Rs-D84; family CACZYB01; genus CACZYB01. The sequence continues at coordinate 5,977 of CAUUHH010000012.1, forward strand.
TGCAAGTTTATTTATTGCTCCCTTTAATTCCATAATTGATGAGGTTATTTTTGATGCAATAAATTCTTTTACTCCTGTATCTAATTTTATATTTAATTTTTCAGAATTTGCCTCTATTACCTTTAATCTTAAATCATAATTTGATGGTTTTATATCTAGGGTTAGGCCAGCCGCTATTCTTGATTTGATATTTTCATTTAATCCTTCTATTAGATATGGAGAAGTATTAGAAGTGATTACTATTTGTTTTTCCATAGCGATAAAATCATCGATTATGTGAAATAATTCTTTTGATGTACCTTCCTTGCCAACTACAGAGTGAATATCATCAATTAAAAGTATATCTGCAGATTTTATTTTTTGTTTAAATTGATAAATTTTATTTTCTTTTAATGCTTTTACAAAAGAATCCATAAATTTACTAGCAGATATATAGATTATATTTTTTTCTGGGTTATTTTTTTGTATTTCATTTGCAAGAGCGTTTAATAAGTGTGTTTTGCCAAGTCCAGATGGTGAGTGGATTACAAGTGGATTGAATATTATAGAATTATTTGTGGTTATTTGTTTTAAACTTTCATATACAAATGAGTTGGATGGATCAGTTATAAAAGAATCGAATGTGTATTCTGGTTTTAATTTTAAAGATATATTTTCATAATAATTGTTATCTGCTAGAAAAGAATCAGAATCTAAAAATTTTGGAAGTATTGCTGGTTGTCTTGTTTCTTTGATTTCTGGTTCAAGAGAGTTGTCAGTATCAATTTTTTTATTTGTTAAAGATTTTGTTATGAATTTGATATTGTTTATATTTGGAATTATTGGTTTTGCAGCATTTAAAATATGAGAGGAAAAATTTCTTTTTACCCAATCTGCGATCAGTCTGGTAGGAGCATTTATATATAATGTATCAAGGTCAATCTTGTCAAAACTAAGCGGGGCAATCCAACATGAATATTCTGTCGTTTTAATGCTTTTTTGAACAGTCTCTTGAATTTCTCTCCATTGCTCCATTTGCAGAAATTCCTCCTCTTCTTTTTTTTGGTTTTCCTTTCTTTTAAAACATCTTCTCCTAAGATGCTTAGGCTGTATCTTATAAGTTTGTAAAAAGAAAAATCAAACTAAAAAATGTTTTTTTATGCTTGACAGTAAATGAGGTTGACAGGGTTAAATATGTGATATTTTTAATGTAAAATTTATTTGTAAATTGTACGTAAAAACAAATGGTTATGTGCGAATTTTATTTCAAATAATTATTTATAAAACTCCTAAACCATTACTGACATTGAAAAGAATCCTTAATTGTTTCTTGTTAATTGACTAGAATCCTTTTATAATTGGTTAAAATTTACTTTTTTAATTTGGTATTTTGTTGAAAGGTTATTTTTAGAATGGATAAAAAAATAAAATATTTTGAAAAAGATTTGCCAAATGATGTGAATCTTGGTGATATTATTGCGGTTGATACAGAGGCAACTGGCCTTTCTATGCTTCGTGATAGACTTTGTGTTGTTCAGATTGCTGATAGTGATAAAAATATTTATGTGGTAAAAGTTGATAGACCGTATAAGTGCCCTAATTTAAAAAGGATACTTTCTGATAAAAGAATTTTAAAGATTTTTCATTTTGCAAGATTTGATGTTGCAATGATAAAAAAATGTTTGGGAGTTAAGGTTGCTCCAATATTTTGTACAAAGATAGCATCGAAGCTTTCTAGAACATCAACTGATAAACATAGTCTTAAAGCATTGGTAAGAGAGTTTTTTAATATAGACTTAAATAAGAATGAACAGACAAGTGATTGGGCGGTTCCTACCTTATCTGAAAGTCAGATAGAATATGCAGCAGGAGATGTTTTGTATTTGCATAAAATTCGTGAAATATTAATAGAAAAACTTGAAAGAGAAAATAGATTAAAACTTGCAGAAGAATGTTTTAAATTTTTGCCATATAGATGTGAATTGGATTTATCTGGTTGGGCAGATGAAGATATTTTTGAACATTGATTGTAAATTTTAGGAATCGTTTTTTATCTGTCGAATAATTTTCCAAGATCATATAGATTTAGTTTTACATAAGATCTTCGTCCGTGGTTGCACTCTCCAGCATTTTCGCTGTTTTCAACTTGCCTTAGTAGTTCATTCATTTCATCGATCGTTAATGATTTTCCAGCTCTGATAGAGGTATGGCAAGCGTAGGTTTTTGAAATCATTGCAGTTTTATTTTCTAAAATTTTTGCTTTGTTTAAATCATCAATGTCTTCTGCAATATGGTTTATTAAATTTTTTATATCTATACTTCCTATTATGGCAGGGGTTTCTCTTACTATTATTGAACCAGAACCGAATTCTTCTATTACTAAACCAAAAGTTTCCAGTTCTGATTTTACATCTAAAATAGAGTTTGCTTTTTTTATGCCTAGCTCTACTATTTCTGGAATTAATAATATTTGTCTTTTAACGCCGCCTGTTTCTATTTGTTTTTTTATTCTTTCATAAACGAGTCTTTCATGAGCTGCATGTTGATCCATTATTATTATACCATCAGTAGTTTGTGATATTATATAAGTGTTATGAAGTTGTCCTCTGGCACTTCCAAGTGGGTAATGGATATAATCTTCCCAATTTGGATTATCACTCTTTATTTTATTGATGTTTATTCTTGGCGGTGCAAAGTAACTGTCAAAGGTCGGTTCATTTTCACGGACCTGGTATTTATTTATAGGTTCGTTGTTTGTGTAAGATAGATTTTGTATTTGATAATTGAAATCCCGGCTTTTTTGTGAGTTTTTATTAAAATTATTACTGTAAAAATTGTTCATAAAATATGAATAATTAGTAAAATTAATATCACTAGTATAGTTATAAGGACTATAATTATAGTTTAGCATATTTGTTACATTATATAAGTTTTTTAATTGTTCACTTTCTCGTTTGATGAAATAGTTTGCTTCTATTACATTTGGGTTTATTGGAGCGGTTGCTAGATGTTTTCTAATTATATTTATTAATGCTCCCCTTACTAAATTTTGTTCCTTGAACCTGATTTCTGCTTTTTGTGGATGGACATTTACGTCTATTTCATTATTTGGTAGTGATAACCAAAGGCAGACTACTGGAAATTTTCCTTTTTCCATGGTGTCCATATATGCTGCTTTTATTACACCTTGTAAAACTTTGTCTTTCAGACTTCGCCCGTTTACATAAATATATTCGTAGGCAGAAGTTGATTTTGTGAAAGTTGGTCTGCCAACGAATCCAGTAACTTTTAGGTTATATGTAGTATCATTTATTTCTATTGCATTTTGTTTGAAATCGTTACCTATGATATTACATATTCTGTCTAGTGTGTTAGTAGGCCTTAGTACAATGGTATCATTTATTGTAAAAGTTTTATCTGGATTAGATAATGCAATTCTTTCGACAGTATCAATTATTGCAGACATTTCACCACGGTCAGTCTTTAGGAAATTCAATCTTGCAGGAACGTTGTAGAATAAATTTTCTACCTCTATTTTTGTGCCTTTTGGAAAACTTGCAGGAGTTATAGAATTTATTTTTCCGTTCTCTATTTTTAAAGACCAACATTCTTTTCCATCATTTGATGTTATTGTCATCTTGGAAATAGATGCGATTGATGGGATTGCTTCACCCCTGAAACCTAAAAAATTAATATTTAGTAAATCATCTGTTGGGAGTTTTGATGTGGCATGACGAAGTGTACAGTTTTCAAGATCTGTTTTATTCATTCCAGTTCCGTTATCAGTTATGGAAATATAGGTTTTGCCTGAATTTTTTACTGTGATAGAAATGCTGCTTGCCTTTGCATCGATGGAATTTTCTATTAATTCTTTTATAACACTTGCGGGACGTTCAATTACTTCACCAGCAGCAATTTGGTTTATTAAATTTTGTGATAAAACGCGAATAGGCATGTCTTTAATTCCTATATTTTAATTTAAAAATTTTCTGGTGTCTTTTACTATTTTTATTAGGCTTTCTGTTGATGAATCATATTGATTTATTACATTATCAGAATCTGTTTCTAAATCTTTTAATACTCTTTTTGCTAGTTGTTTTCCAAGTTCAACTCCAAATTGATCAAATGAATTTATATTCCAAAATATACCTTCTGTAAAAGTTTTGTGTTCGTAAAATGCGATTAACATTCCTAGATTATAGGGTGTAATTTTTTTTATTAGGAAAGTATTAGATGGTCTGTTCCCTTCAAATATTTTAAAATTAATAATTTTTTTAATTTCTTCTTGTCTTAGTCCTTGTTTTTCTAGCTCTTCTAAAACTTCTAATTTTGATTTCCCGTTTGCTAGAGCTTCGGTTTGAGCAATACCATTTGCAAGTAATTTTATTTGGTGATTGCCTGTTTCATTGTGTGATATAATAGGAAGTATAAAATCACATGAAATTTTATCGGTCCCTTGGTGTAATAATTGATAAAATGAGTGTTGCCCGTTTGTGCCGGTTTCGCCGAATATTATAGGGCAAGTTTTATATTTTATTGAATTTCCATCTAAATCTGTTGATTTACCATTACTTTCCATTATTAATTGTTGCAAATATGATGGTAAATATTTTAGGTAATTATCATATGGTAAAATTGCATGAGTTTTAATCCCCATGAAGTTATTATTCCATATAGAAATTATAGCCATTAATACAGGAATATTATTGTTTAAAGGAGTCGTTTTGAAATGATTATCTGCAGATGCCGCTCCATTTAAGAATTCATTAAATAAATCTTTTCCTACACTTATTGCAATAGGTAGGCCTATAGGGCCCCACATAGAATATCTGCCACCAATAAAATCACCAAATCCAAAAATGTTTTCTCGTTTTATGCCGAATTTCATACAAAGAGATGGTGCGGAACTTACCGCTGCAAAATGATTCCCTATGGCAGAAGAATCTAGTTTATTAATAATCCAATTTTTTGCTGTTTCAGCATTAGTCATAGTTTCATCGGTTGTAAAAGTTTTGCTGGCAATAATAAATAGTGTTGTTTCTGGGGCTAATTTTTTTAAAGTTTCTGTTATATCACTTCCATCAACATTAGATACAAAATGAAAATTTATAAGTGGGGTTTTGTATGGTTTTAAAGCTTCAGTTGCCATTAATGGTCCTAGATATGATCCTCCAATACCTATGTTTACAACATCAAGAATCCTTTTATTAGTTTTTCCTTTGAAATTTCCATTTCTTATATTTTCTGCGAATTCCAACATTTTTATTTTAGTATCTTTTATTTCTGGCATAATATTTATGTCATCTATTTTTAAGATATCTTGATTACCTCTAAGTGCGGTATGTAGAACAGCTCGTTTTTCAGTAGTGTTTATTTTTACGCCATTGAACATATCATTAATTTTTTCTTGCAGGTTTAGATTGTTAGCTATCTTGATTAAAATTTCTATTGCCTTTTCATCAATTAAATTTTTTGAAAAATCAAATATAAAATCTTCATAGCTTTTTGAAAATTTAGAAAATCTGTTAGGATTATTTTTAAATAGGTTTTTTATAGTAGTATCACTTAGGAATGTATAATGTTTTTTTAATTGATTATAGTTAGTTGTATTTTCAAAATTCATAAAACCTCTCCTAATTTAATGAAAAATATTTCGATTTATTTGATTTTCATTATATGAAAATGCCTTGCCTTTTTCAAATAAAAAAGTATATTGCAAATAAATTGTTATGGGATGTTTTAGTATGGTAGAGAGTTCATATTCAGCAAAAGATATAAGAGTTTTAGAAGGTTTAGAACCAGTAAGGCTTAGGCCTGGTATGTATATAGGTGGTGTGGATTCGACAGCTCTTCATCATTTGGTTTTGGAAATAGTTGATAATGCAATGGATGAGGTAGGGGCCGGTTTTGCAAGTGAAATTTTTGTTGAATTAAAGCCTGATAATACAATAGTGGTTATGGATGATGGACGCGGTATTCCTGTTGATAATCACCCGAAGTATCCAGATAAATCTGCCTTGGAAGTGATACTTACTACTCTTCATAGTGGTGGAAAGTTTTCTGATAAGGTTTATCAGACATCTGGTGGACTTCATGGTGTTGGTAGTGCGGTTGTAAATGCCCTTTCTGAATTTATGGAAGTAGAGGTTTATAGGGATGGAAATATTTATAGACAGACTTATTCAAGGGGAATGGTTACATCAAAGTTAGAAATTATTGGAAAAACTAAACTTCGTGGAACAAAGATTACTTTTAAACCGGATGCAGAAATTTTTGGGAATGATAATAATTTTAAGCCGTTAAAACTTTACAGGATGGTCAGATCAAAGGCATTTTTATTTAAAGGGGTTAAGGTTAATTGGAAATGTGATGAAAGTCTAATTCCTTCTGATTTAAAAATTCCAACAGAAATCCAGCTTTGTTTTCCAAATGGTATAAAAGATTATTTATCTGAAACCGTTAAAGATAGACCAAAAGTGTTGGATAGTATATTTTATACTGAGGCAAATTTAGCAGATGATAAAGGTAAAGTTGAGGTTGCCCTTTCTTTTATTAATACAACTTTGGAGGAGGGTAATACCGCTGGTTTTTTTAATTCGTATTGTAATACCATTGCAACTGTTGATGGGGGAACTCATGAAACTGGATTAAAATCTGCGGTTCTTCGTAGTCTTAAATCTTTTGCAGAAAGGATAGGTAATAAAAAGTTTGCAAATGTTGTTATGGATGATGTGTTTGAGGATGCGGTAGTTATTTTATCTTTGTTTTATAAGAATCCGCAATTTCAAGGGCAGACTAAGGAAAAATTTTCCTCTGCAGATGCAACTCGTTTGGTTGATAATGCAGTTAAGGATTATTTTGATTATTATTTGGCTGCTAATTTAAAAGATGCCAATTTGTTGCTTGATTATTTTATTGCAAAAAGTGATGCAAGATTAAGATTGAAAAAATTAAAAGAAACTATAAGGAAGAGTCCAACGAAAAAACTTAGACTTCCTGGAAAATTAGCTGATTGTTCCAGTAAAGATAGGAGTGGAACGGAAATTTTTATAGTGGAGGGAGATTCCGCTGGTGGTTCAGCAAAGCAAGCAAGAAATAGGTTACTTCAAGCAATACTTCCCCTTCGTGGAAAGATACTAAATGTTGCATCGTCATCAAATGAAAAATTGAATGCGAATAAGGAAATACAGGATATAGTTGAGGCAGTAGGTTGTGGTGTTGGGACATCATATAATGAAGAGAAACTTCGTTATGATAAAATTATAATTATGACAGATGCCGATGTTGATGGTTCGCATATAGCCTCTCTTCTTATGACATTTTTCTTTGAACAGATGCCTGATTTAATAGAAAAAGGCCATTTATTTATTGCTTTGCCTCCTTTGTTTAAGATAACAGATGGTAAGCAATCATTTTATGCAATGAATGAAGAGGAAAAGGATGAAATAATTTTACAAAAATTTAAGAATCGTAAAGTGGAAATTAGTAGGTTTAAGGGATTGGGTGAGATGATGCCAGCTCAATTAAAAGAAACTACTATGGATCCAACAACTCGTCAATTACTTCAGATACAGATACCTCCAAAAACAGAGGAAGGAATGGAGGATTTTAAAATCACAAAGAATCTGGTTACTAATTTAATGGGAAAGAATCCTGAATTTAGATTTAAATTTATTCAGGATGGGGCAAAATTTACTAGGAATTTAGATATATAGTTCTAACTTTCTAATTTAGATATTATTAAATCGTTAACTTTTTTGAAATTATTTATGTTGTAAATGGATATTTCATATGCACTTATCGAATCTCTTCTTGTACCACCTGCTGTGGAAATGTTTATTGTGCCTATTTTGAAAAATTGCTGTATGAAGCCTATTGTAACAGATGTGTCGGTGATTTTATTGTATGGGACATATTTTATTTTTTTGTTTAATATACCGGTTATTTTATAAATTCCATTATTTGTTATTAAATAATTTGTTGAAATATAAATTAAATTTAAAATAGTTGCCTGAATTATGAAAATGAATACACCCAATATTATTGAAATAGATATAGGTGTACGAGTTTTTATAAGTGCAATAAATATTGGTAATGTAGTAAATATACTCATAATCATTGCGATAATAGGAATGATAAAATTTTTATAAGAATCATTTTGTTTTGTTTGATATAGTATTTTGTCGCCTTTGTTTAAATATTGTTTATAATCATTATTGAAAAAATCCATTTAATCCTCCTGATTTTTTTATTATGTGTAATTATATCATAAAAATTTTTAAATTATATTGAAAAAAAAATAGTAATGATTTATCTTCACCCTGTAGCCCCTATCGTCTAGTGGCCTAGGACACAAGATTCTCATTCTTGGAACACGGGTTCAAATCCCGTTAGGGACACCAATTTTCTGTTTTTTATGTATCTTGTTCTTGATTTTAAGAATCTTCGTCTTCGTCGAAATTGAAGTCGTCTTCTGTAAAGGTTTCTTCCTTTACCTCTATTTCAGCTTGATGTTTTTTATCTTCTTTTTCCATTATGCTTTCAATTTTTTCTATTGCTTTATCAGATGGTAAATCATAGATCGCGGCATATTCATCGGCCAGTCTTGTAAGGGCCTCTTCATAAATTTGTCTTTCGCTGAAAGATTGTTCAATTCTGTCAGTTCTTTTGTATAGATCCCTTACTACCTCAGCAATGGTTGATGGATTTCCAGAATTGATTTTATCTTCGTATTCTTGTGCCCTTTTGGCCCATACAATCCTTTTTGATTGCGGTGGGGTTTTCATTATTTCCATTGCTTTTTTGATTTCGTGTTCTGTAGATAGTTTTCTAAGTCCAGACATTTCAATTTTATCAACAGGAATTTTTAGAGTCATGCGGTTTGATGCAAATAAAATTACGAGAAATTCTATTTTGAAATCTGCTATTGTTTCTTCCTTTATTTCTTTAACTTGGCCTACACCATGTGTTGGATATACAACGTAATCACCAACTGTAATTTCCCATTCATTTTTTGCCATAATTACTCCATAATTTTATAATAGGGCTAGAATATTTATAGTTATATAGTATAATTGTTCTTAATTATAGAGGAAAAATTTTTATAAGACAAGTTTTTTCGAAAAGGAGGTAAAAATTGTCTATTGGTTATATTTTATTACTTTCATTTATTCAGGGACTTACAGAATTTATTCCGGTTAGTTCGTCTGCGCACTTATTAATACTTCCTTATTTGATGAATTATAAAGATCAGGGAGTTTTTTTTGATGTAGTTGCGCATTTAGGTTCTTTGTTTGCGGTTTTATATTTTTATAGGAATGATTTTATATTGTTGGTTAGGGAATTTTTTAAAAAAGGAGGAAATAGAAAACTGTCGTTTAATATAATTGTTTCAATGGTTCCTATTACAGTTTTAGGTTTGGGATTTGTTATTTTGAATATAAATTTAAGGAATCCGTATATAGTGGTTTTTACCAGTATTATTTTTGGTATTGTCCTTTATTTATCTGATAAGTTTGGTAAGAATGTAAAAAGTATAGATAGTTTATCCTATAAGGAAGCATTCTTTATTGGAGTTATGCAAATGATGGCGGTTGTTCCTGGGGTTAGCAGGAGCGGTGCAACGGTGTCAGGTGGTTTGTTTTTGGGAATGAAACGAAGTGATGCCCTTAAATTTTCGTTTTTGCTTTCTGTCCCAACAATAATGATGGTTGGGCTTGGATCTTCTTTGAAATTAGCGAAATCAGGTGTAGATTTTTCTTATTTATATCCTTCATTATTTATGTTTTTAGGATCATTTGTTTTTTCAATGTTTACAATAAAATTTATGATGAAATTTATTAAAAAATATTCTTTTAAATGGTTTGCAATTTATAGGGTTTTGTTAGGGATAGTTTTGTATTTATTTTTAGTATTGCATAAAGTATAAATGATTGGTATATTTATGGAGATAGAATAAGGAGATAATAATGCATAAAAAAGTATCTTTATTAATTTTAGTTGGAATGCTTTCCGCATGTGTGGTTAATGATAGCATTCCTATACAGTCATCAAACAAACCTAAAGCTATGAATGAACCTTTGTTAAAGGATAGGTCTTTGGTTTTGCCACCTGCAGATGATATGGCTTCGGATAATGTGTCTGGTTTGTCGAAGGAACCTGTTGATGTAGTAAATAAATCTGATGAAGCAAAGGAAACTGCTGACCAAAAACAGCTTGATAATAAATCTTCTGTAAAGGAAGATGATAGTAAATCCATGTCTGATACAGTGAATTCAGCTGTTGAAAATAAATCTGAAGATGTAACAAATACATCTTTTTCTGCAAAAGGAACTTATAAGATTGGGAATCCTTATTTAATAGATGGAGTTTCTTACTATCCACATGAAGATTATTCCTATAGTGAAGTAGGTATGGCGTCTTGGTATGGCCCTAATTTCCATGGTGGTAAAACAGCAAATGGTGAAATATTTGATGAAAATAAATTTACTGCGGCACACAGAACTCTTCCTATGCCATCTTTTGTAAAGGTTACAAATCTTGAAAATGGAGTATCATTAAATATAAAGGTTAATGATAGAGGCCCTTATGCAAGGGATAGGATACTTGATTTATCATCTGCAGCAGCAGAGGTTTTGGGTATTAAGAAAAAAGGTTCTGCTAGGGTAAAGGTTGAAATATTGCCTCAACAAAGTAAACATTTGAAAAAATTAGCTTTGGAATCGCAAAATACGGATATTTATTCTCCGGATATTAGTTATTCTTCAGCTTCTGTATCTAAGCCTGTTGTACGTGATGATTCAGAGATGGTAGGTAGTAAGGGTGATAGTAATTATGTTGCTCCTATTACTAATATTGTTCCATCTAAATCAGCTGTTTCTTCGCCAGAATCGGGGGAGTATTTTGTGCAAGTAGCGGCATATTCTTCGTATGATAAGGCAGAAAAATTGAAGAATAGATTGGTTAGCCTTGGTACGGTTAAGATATTTAAAGCAGTAGTTAAGGGTAATGTTTTGTATAAGGTTAGATTGGGTGAATTTGATACAAAAGATAAGGCAGAAAGGATTAGAAATTCGGTTTCTTCGATGGGTATTTCTGGTTCTAGGGTTATCCTTCGTGAGAATGGTTCATTTAACTGGAATGTGAAGTAATAGTTTTTGTTTTATTTATCTCTATAAAGCCCTTGTAATGAAGGGCTTTTTTATTTTAAAGTGAGTTTTATTATTTTATTTTATCTTTTCCGAATAACGCGATTATTGATGTTGATATTAATGTTGATGAATAAGTTCCAACGATAATTCCAAATAACATAACTGCAGAGAATCCTTTCAGTACTTCTCCTCCGAAAAGGAATATGGTTAATGTTGCTAAGAATGTTGTTATACTGGTTAACATGGTTCTTGACAAAGTATCATTTATTGAAATATTAACTATTTCATTTATTGATTTAGATTTGTATCTTTTTAAATTTTCGCGAATCCTATCATATATTACTACTGTATCGTTTATTGAATATCCAGCTAAGGTTAATAAAGATGCCAAGGTAGTTAAATTGAATTCTAATCTAGTTACTATCAACATGCCGAGGGCCAATATTATATCATGTGCCAATGATATTCCTGCACCAAGTGCAAAATGTAGTTCGAACCTAATCCATATATAAAGAGAGATTACTAGTATGGCAAGTAAAATAGCCCAGATGCTGTTTATAATAAGTTCTCCGCTTACTTTTGCTCCAACGACTTGAGTGTTTCTATATTCTGTGTCTGGTTTAAGTGTAGATTTTACTTCGTTTAGCATACTTGTTATCTCTGTCTCGGTTTTATTATTCTTAGGTAGTCTAATAGAAAATAGAGTTTTTGTATTACCCTCGCTTTGTATTTCTGGTGAGAACTTTTTAAGTAAGGTCCTTAATTCTTCGGTTTCTGTTTGTGTTTTCGTTTTTATTTCTATTAAAATTCCGCCAGAAAAATCTATGCCATAATTAAATGATTTTGTAAAAAGTAATACAAATGAAGTTATTACTAGGGCTGCTGCTGTACTTACAAACAGTTTACTATATTTCATTATATTGAAATTAGTTTTTATTGGAACGAGTTTTATAAGTTTAAACATTTTAATTCCTTTATATTTTGTTTATTCAATGATTTTTGGAACTGCAAAAAATACGTTATTATCACTTTTTGCTGGAGCATTTTTTAGGATTTTCTCTCTAGTTGTGGTTTGAATGACAGTATCATCTCTTTTTGGTAAATTATGGGTGGCCGTAGTTATAAGAGGTTCTATCCCATCTGTATTTACAGAATCAAGTCCCTGTATCCAGTTTATAACATTTTCCAATTCTGGAATCATTTTATTCGCAGTAGCATCATCCATTTGAAGTCTTACTAATTTTGCATTTTTTTTAATTTTTTCTGTTGTAAAATACATATTAAATCTCTGTTTTATTTTTGTGCATAATTTAGCATCAGTATTTTATGTTAGTCAAGTATTCTGTTGCTTTGTTATTTAATTACTTGCAAAATTTAAAAATAGTATTATTATTTTTATTGTTCTGTTTGCGGGTGTAGCTCAATGGTAGAGTTCCAGCCTTCCAAGCTGGCTGTGAGGGTTCGATTCCCTTCACCCGCTCCAAGTTGTTGAGTTGTTTTTCGATGGTTAGTAGTGGTAATTTATTTTTAGGAGGTGGAGGAAGTATAGATGATAGTGCTAGTTTAGATAAATTATTTTTTTCGAATTTTTCAACTCATTCAAATATTTTATATATTCCCGTCGCTTCATCTAAAATAAATAATTCTGATTGGTTCTATTCTTTAGTTATTAAATATTCTAATATCTCAATTAATAATATAGATACTTTGTCTATTGATGATAAGATTATGTCACTTTCTAAATATGATGGGATTTATATTGGTGGAGGAAATACTTATAGGCTTCTTGATTACGTGGTTAAAACAGGTTTAAATTTCAAATTATGTCAATTTTTAAGTGAAGGTAAGTTTGTTTATGGCGGTAGTGCAGGTGCAATTATTTTTGGAAAAACTATAGCTACAGTTGCAAAAAAAGAGAGACAAAATTACAGATATGATATTGGACTTAATTTTTGTAATAATAAATCTTTTATATGTCATTATAAGGAAGAAAATTTTCAAATTTATAAAAAAATAAGTAATATTTTAAAATCTGATTTAATCGCCATTCCAGAAGATGGTGGAGTGATTTATAATTATAATCATGAACTTGTTTGTAAAATTGGTAATGTTGTAGAATTTAAATATTCATTTTATATGTGATTTTGTTGTCCTAATTTTATTTATTATTAATGAAAAATTGCTTGATTATATATTTTTTTATAGTAGCATAGAGCCTTGTGATTTTATATCAGGAAGGGTTCCTGATAACGAATCCTTTATGTTATGATATAAATAAGTAATTAATAAGAGGAGTTATTATGGCAAAAGAAACATATGTGAGATCGAAACCTCATGTTAATATTGGAACTATTGGTCATGTTGATCATGGTAAAACTACTACTACTGCGGCTATTACAAAGTTTTTTGGAGAATTTAGGGCATATGATCAAATAGATAATGCTCCTGAAGAAAAAGCTCGTGGTATAACCATTAATACATCTCATGTTGAATATGAGACAGATAAAAGACACTATGCTCATGTTGACTGCCCAGGACATGCTGACTATGTTAAAAATATGATAACTGGTGCTGCACAGATGGATGGTGCGATACTTGTTGTTAGTGCTGCTGATGGTCCTATGCCTCAGACTCGTGAACACATATTGCTTGCAAGACAGGTTGGTGTTCCTGCGATTGCAGTTTTCCTTAACAAATGTGATATGGTTGATGATCCGGAAATGCTTGAACTTGTAGAAATGGAAGTTAGAGATTTACTTACAAAGTATGGTTTCCCTGGTGATACAACTCCTATTATTCGTGGTTCTTCACTTTGTGCATTAGAGGGTAAACAAAAAGAAATAGGTGAGGATGCAATTCGTAAGTTAATGGAAGTAGTTGATGAATTTATTCCAACTCCTGTAAGACCTCTTGATAAACCATTTTTGATGCCTATTGAAGATGTGTTTTCAATATCTGGCCGTGGAACTGTTGTTACTGGTCGTGTTGAGACAGGTGTTGTAAAGGTTGGTGATGAAGTTGAAATAGTTGGTATTAAAGATACTGCAAAGACTACTGTTACTGGTATTGAAATGTTCCGTAAGCTTCTTGATCAAGGTGAAGCGGGAGATAATATTGGTGTTCTTCTTCGTGGAACAAAGAAGGAAGAAGTTGAAAGAGGTCAAGTTCTTGCAAAACCAGGTACAGTTACACCACATAAGGAATTTGAATGTGAGTGTTATATTTTAACTAAGGAAGAAGGTGGTAGACATACTGCATTCCTTTCAAACTATAGACCACAATTCTATTTCAGAACGACTGATGTTACTGGTGAAGTAGTTCTTCCGGAAGGTGTAAAGATGGTTATGCCTGGTGATAATATTAAGATGACTGTTAAACTTATCACTCCTGTGGCTATGTCTGAAGGTCTTCGTTTTGCTATCCGTGAAGGTGGAAGAACAGTTGGTGCAGGTGTTGTTTCAAAAATAATAGCATAATTTGATTTTTGCTGATTATTTTATGAACCCTCTCGTTTGAGAGGGTTTTCTTTTTCAGTAATTTAGGTTAAGTTGTGAATTTTTTAATAAATTAAAATAATTAGAGTTTTTTATATTTACTTAAATCATAATTTATGATACTATTTCCTATATTTTATTTTTAATTAATAGTTCTTGGGAGGAATGTATGATAAAGAACAAAAATCGAACGGGGGGGGGTAAATCTTTCCTTAAATATAAAATCGGTTAAATCTAGTTCTAGGTTTAGGTTGTTTGGAACTTTTTTAGTTTCGTCTTTTCTTTTATTTAATTCAAATTTTTCTGATTTAAAGGCTGCTGGATATTCTGACCTTAGTAGCGGTGGTGCATATAAAAATTCTGCTTCATCTTCTTTTAATTTATCTGGTGTAAATGAAAATTCTTCTTATATAGAAGTCTCAAGAGCTTTAAAAGAAAATTGCAGGAAAATATTTGGTGGCGGTTCTGAATGTGAAAAGGCAGGAACGGCATATAATTTTATGTTAAATAATCTTTCTGAAATAGATGATGATAACCTTCAAATTTCTGTTTCTAATTTATTAAACCTTTATAATAATTCGAAAGATCTTTTAAATGTGTGTTCAATAAAGACAGAAGGTTCTGTAAGTAAAGCAGAAAATTCTAATAGATGTCAAGCTATGGCATCAAATGAAATAATAGACATTTCTGGTGGAGATAATAGTAATAAAAATTATTTATCTGAAGACGAATGTCAAAAATTGATAAGTAATAGTTCTTGGTCAGGTAAGGCATTTGATCAGTATATACAATATAGATATGCTAGAAAAAATTATTTTGATGCGACTAGGAAAGAAGATGTAGTTCCTGAATTAGAATTAACTCCTGTAGCAATAGAAGGAAGTACAAAAATGTTTGATAGATTTATATCTCTATTTAAAATTGGTGGAATTGCTGGAATTGTTGCAAGAGTAGATAGATTAGAATGGGAAATGCAAACTTGTATGAAATTTACAAATGTTGATGATTTTAGAGACTATATTTTTAGTATCGTTGGTGATATGATGCATAAAGGGTCTAAGTATTCTAAATTAACGACAGATTGTTACAATAAAGAGTGCTGGAAAAATAACTAAAAGGGAATATAGAAAAATGAGAAAAGTTTTAGTTTTAAGTTTGATATTAAGTACAGTTTATCCTGATTTTGTGATGGCTGATGTTGATATTGTCAAGAATAGAAATAATAAATTATTAAAAGCAATAGATGAAGTTAAAAATAGCTGTACTGGGATTAA
>CAUUHH010000013.1:0-20728 GCA_963544995.1 uncultured Alphaproteobacteria bacterium
TTTATTTTTTATAACTTCAAAACTATCTTTATCTGCTCCCTGACCAGATTTAATTAAATAATTTTCTAAAGAAAAGAAAACTCCCTTATCTATTTTATAAATAAAGGAGTCCAAAGTTTTACAAAAAACTTTTCCACAATTTTTCATCTACTTATATAACCTTACCTTCTTGATGCCAATCCTCAAGTCGTGGCAAATTAGCCTTAGCAATATCATCTATTGCCTTTAATTGTCCTAATACCTCCTCCATATACATAAGAGGAATCATATTCATCGTATCTGAACCTCCTTTTAAAGGTTCTGGATGAGTTTCAATATAAATAGCCGAAATAAAACCTGTTGAAAGTGCTGCCCTAGCAACAATAGGCGCCATACGTGCTTCACCACCAGAATGATCACCCTCTGCTGCTGGTCTCTGCACCGAATGTGTTGCATCCATTATAACTGGATAGCCAGTCTCCGCCATAGTTATAATCCCAGGATTATCAACAACTAAAGCACCATACCCAAATGATGTTCCCCGTTCTGTTAAACAAAGTTTTGTATTTCCAAATGTTTCAAACTTTTTGATAACATTTTTCATATCCTTTGGCGCCATAAACTGAGCTTTCTTCAAATTACAAACTTTACCTGCTTCAGCAATAGATTTAGATAAATCTGTCTGTCTTATTAAAAAAGCAGGCTGCTGTATCATATCAACATGAGGAGCAACTATCGCAACTTGCTCTTCAGTATGAACATCTGTCATAACAGGAACACGATACGTATTTCTTATTTCATCAAAAATTTTAATTCCTTCATCAAGTCCAATTCCCCTAGCTGCCGAAACAGAATTTCTATTTGCTTTATCAAATGAACCTTTAAATATATATTTAATACCTAATTTTTCTGTAACTTTCATTAAATGTTCACAAGTTTTAATAGCAATATCTCTTGTTTGTAACTGACATGGTCCAGCAATCAAAACAAATGGTAAATTATTAGCCATCTCAACTTGCTCTACTACTCCACCACCGACTACAACTTTTTTATATTCCATAACTATACACTCCAAATTATACTGCCATTAAAAAAACAAAAAAGGGCCACCATCCAACAATAGATAATAGCCCATCAAAAATAAAAAACTATTTTCCGTTAACTGTATCCTTCAATGTTTTACCAGCTTTAAATTTTGGTTGATAAGATGCAGGTATCTTTATTTCTTCACCTGTTCTTGGATTATGTCCCTTTGTAGCTTTTCTTTTTGCTACAGAAAAACTTCCAAAACCGATAATCTTAACTTCTTCTTTTTTCTTTAATGTTTTTGTAACAAGATTTAAAAAAGCATCTAAAACTTCCGTAGTTTTTGCCTTTGATAATTCTGTTGCTTCTGAAATAGCTGCAATTATATCATTTTTATTCATGTCCATCTCCTATTTTAGGTTGTCTTATTCTGTCCTCGTGCATTAAACACAGATAAATTTTAAGCATTAAAAAAAATATAAGTCAACAACTAATTACCTAAATTCTGTCGAAATTTCATATAATTTACAAAAAATCAACAAAATATAGAAAAATTAAATTAATTTGTTTATAATATATCATTATGAAAACATTACAAAACCGAAATTTCAGTCCATAACATATCTGTTATTTCATTCGTATGGGCAGCAAGCATACAAAGCCTATCAACACCAAAAGCTATTCCACTACAATCAGGTAAATTATCAACAGCATCCAAAAATTCATAATCTATCGGAAAAGTATTTCCATAAATTTTTTGCTTTTCATTCATATCTTTTATAAATCTTTCTTCTTGAACTTTTCTATCTGTTAATTCCGTAAATGCATTTGCCACTTCAACACCACAAATATACAATTCAAACCTTTCTGCAACATCAGGATTAAGAGCAGATTTTTTCGAAAGTGCTGCCTGATGTATAGGATATTCATACAATATAGTAGGGTTATTTACGCCTAAATTATTTTCAATAAATTCAAACATTAATTTACTAAAAATATCATCAAAAGTATCACTATCAGAAACAGACACGCCAAGTTGTCTAGCTTTTTCAGCAATTAAATATGGGGATGGATTATAAACATTATCTATCGTTTCATATAAATCAAAATTACAATACTTAATAAAAGCTTCTTTTACTGTAATTTTTTCTAAATTATCTGGATAACAAACTTTATAATTATATTTAAAATATTCATTTGAAGTTGCCGCAAGAGATAATTTCAAAATTTTCTCACAATCATCCATAATTTTATTATAATCACAAAAACTTCTATACCATTCTAACATCAAGAATTCTGGATAATGAGTTGAGGATATCACTTCATTTCTAAATGTATGGGTAAACTGAAATATTTTCTCCATACCAAATGATAATAATTTTTTCATAGAAAACTCTGGTGAAGTATGAAGATATAATTTTTGCTCACCTACACCATCTATATTATTAAACACAGTATCAAATGCAAACAAATGAACTTCCATTCCAGGACTATATTGCAAAATTGGCGTATCAACTTCTACAAAACTTTCAAATTTAAAAAAATCTTTAATAGATGAAATTATTTTATTTTTAAGAAATAAAAAAGGGAGTTTCCTTCGAAAATTCTCCCTTGTATTCTTATAAACTAAATTTTTATTTTTTTGCATTATCTGCCTTACTTGCTTCTTCTTTCGCAGCTGCTTTTTCCTCAGTTGCTGATGGAACATCTGCTGACTGAACAGCACTATCATTTTCAACTACTTCAGATGTTGCAGACGCAATAGTTGCAATTGTAAAATCATCATGTAAAGCAAATTTTAAACCACTAGGTAAATTCACTTCACTTGCATGAATCGATTGAACCACATCAAGATCAGTAACATCTATTTCAATACTATCAACAAGAGCACCAGGCTTACCAACTACATCAGCATATCTAGTAACTATATTAAGAACACCACCTTTTTTAACACCTTTACATACATCTTCACCAACAAACTTAAATGGAATAGAAACCGTAATTTCTTTATTCAAATCTATGCGAAGAAAATCAACATGTATAGGATTATCTTTAACTTTGTGATACTGTATTGCCTGGCAAAGTGTTAACTCTTTTTTACCTGTTCCTTCTATTTCTAGTTCAAACTGTCTTGTCTTAAAACCCTTTATTCCCATCTGTTTAATAAGTAACTTTGGTTCAACTGTAATCATTTCTGGTTCTTGTTTATTCCCATAAATAACAGCAGGAATAAGGCCATTTTTTCTAACAGCTCTTGCCGCTCCCTTACCACCTTTATCTCTTTTACCCACTAACAATGTAACTTTATTTTCCATTTTAATTTCCTTTCAAATAAGTAAACAATAAAACTTTTTAAACTATATCAAGACTAAATAGATAAAAAAAGAAAAACGTCCAAAACAATCTGGAATAAATCAAATTTTACCTGAACCCTTAATCATGATAAAACAACCAAACAAAAAAACAACCAGCCTCCAAGGGTGCTAATTGGGAGAATAATAACAATATAACAATAAATTTTCAAGATCTTTTTACAATTTCCATTAATCATAATAAAATCCTTAAGGACGACCTTAAGGATATATTGCTTTGGATTGCCCCGCCAAAGTTATTTAAGCTATTTTTCTTGATAAAGCTTCACTTACACCTAATTCTTGATTTACTCTTTCCATTTGTTCATGAGCTTCCTCAAATATAAATAATTTTATTCTATCTGCTATCTGTTTATCATCCATATTATGAGCATTTTCCGCAAATGTTTGTCTTCTTATCTGAAATGAAGTATGCGCACCTAATAAATCATCCCTTGAAAGATTATTAACACTACCACCAGCATTCTTCGAAAGCGCTTCTTTAAGAGAAACATTCTGACCCATTTTATCAAGCCAAATAGTATTCTCTAATATCCCATCTATTATTGCCATAATAACAGTTTTATTTTTACTCTCCATTTAAACTCTCCTCTTATTTATTGGATCTAAAAAACCCTAAAACTGCTATAGTTATGAAACATTGCGATTCTATTGTCAAGCAAAAAATATTTTTTATTTAAAATAATTTTATGCCATATAAAACCATATAAACCCAAATTATTATAATTGACAACCATATAATCCCATAATAATATCAAACAAAAGGAAATTATTAAATGTCACTATTTTTAGGAACCATTGAAAATAAAATTGATAATAAAGGACGAATAAGCGTCCCTGCTGATTTCCGTTTAAACATAAAAAATGAAGAATTTCAGGGTGTAATTTTATACCATTCATTCACCGCAAAATGTATAGAAGGATGTACTATATCAAGAATGGAATTAATGGCAAATGCAACAGATAATCTAGATTTATTTAGCGAAAAGCAAGAAGAACTAAATAATTTAATTTTTTCAGACGCAAGAATGTTAAGTTTTGATACTACAGGAAGAATTATATTACCCGAAGATTTAATAAATTTTGCAAACCTAGATAAAACAGCTTTATTTGTCGGTAGAGGTAAAACTTTTCAAATATGGAACAAAGAATTATTTTTAAAACAAAATGAAACTATAAGGAATAAAATTAAACAAAATCATCCTTCATTATCATTTAAATAAATATGTATAAGCAGCCAAAACATATCCCTGTAATGTTAAAAGAAGTATTAGAATATCTAAATATTCAAAACAGTAAGACCTATATAGATGGAACATTTGGCAATGGCGGATATACAGATGCAATATTAAATTACAAAGATACAAAAGTAATTGCCTTTGATAGGGATACAAACGTAATTCAAACAGCAAATGAATTTAAAACCAAATATAAAGATAGGTTTACATTCTTTAATGAAAAATTTTCAAATATTTATAAAACATTAAAAGCAAATAATATTAATAAAGTTGACGGTCTCGTTTTAGATATAGGAGTGTCCTCTATGCAAATAGATAACAAAGATAGAGGTTTTTCATTTAGATTTAATTCTGATCTAAATATGACCATGGGTTTAAATACAATAAATGCAATAGATACAATAAATGAATTAAAAGAAAATGAATTAAAAGAAATATTTTATAAATATGGTGAAGATCCATTATCAAATAAAATTGCAAAATTTATTATAAAAAAAAGACAATTATCAAAAATCACAACAACAAACGAATTAAAAGAAATAATAATCGAAGCAGCAGGTGAATATAAATCACAAAAATCTATACCAAGAATATTTCAAGCAATCAGAATTTATGTAAATGACGAACTAAACGAATTATCAAAAGTATTAAACGACAGTGAAAACTTCTTAAATTCCAACTCAAGACTAGTAGTAGTAGATTTTCACTCACTAGAAGATAGAATAGTAAAAAATTTTATAAAAGAAAAAACGTCTAATATAAAAAATAATTCCAGATATATCCCAAACACACGGCAAAATTTTTCATTTAAAACTATCACAAAAAATGCTATATTACCAAGCGACGAAGAAATACTAAATAATAATAGAGCAAGATCTGCAAAATTAAGGGCAATAGAAAAAATTTAATTATGAAAAATAAACAACATAAAATTAATATCATAACAATTATATCAATATTAGCAATATTAGCACTAGGTTATTCTATCATAATACAGCAAAAAATCACAAAACTCGATAAAAAAATAACATCCCTTGAAAGTAAATTATCAACATTAAATACAGAAATAAAAATACTAAATACAGAATTATTAAATATAACATCAATAGAAAGATTAAAAAAATTATTAAAAAATAATAAAAATTATAAAAACATAACACCAAACGATGTAATCAAAATAGAAAACATAAAAATAAACAATAATTTATAATGTTAAAATTATCAAAAAAGAAAATAAAACAGAAAAATTCTTATAAATCATATGGAAACAATATTCCTTTAGAATATTTAAATATAAAAAAGCAAAAAACAATAACTCAAAAAAGAATTATATTTTTAAATACATCAACAAAAATTATTTTCTATATACTAATTTTAATATTACTATTCAAAGTTCCATTTGTAAATTTTTCAAAATCAAGCAAAACTATAACCAGTAATACCACAAGACCAAATATAATTGATAGAAACTCTGAAATTCTTACGACAAGTCTCCCAACTTTGACCTTATATGCAGAACCTCACAATATGATAAATACAGAATTATCATTACAAAAATTAATAAAGATCCTACCTTACATAAATTACAAAGAAATTAAAAATAAATTAAATTCCAATAAAAAATTTATTTATATAGCAAGAAATATAACACCAAAGGAAAAAAATTTAATATGGCAAATTGCAGAACCAGGATTTAAATTTATTAAAACCAGCAGCAGAGTCTATCCAGAAACCAATCTGTTTTCTCATATAATAGGATTAACCGACATAGATAATAAAGGAATAAGCGGTATAGAAAAATATATAGATAATCACATGATTAAAAATGATTTATCTTTATCAATAGATACATATATACAATATACTCTATATAAACATTTACTATCTGGAATAGAAACTTATCATGCAAAAACAGCTGCTGGAATAATATTAGATACTAAAACTGGTGAAATTTTAGGAATGGTATCTCTACCAACATTTAAACCTAACGAATATACAAAAACTATTTCTGATAAAATATATAATAATCATTCAAGCTTTGATATATATGAAATAGGATCTATATTAAAAATTTTCACAACAGCAATGGCTTTTGAAAATAGCTATGATGAAAAATTAATATTTGATACTTCAAAACCAATAAAAATAGGAAATCACACAGTAAAAGATTCTCATTTTATAGAAAAATATTTAGATATAGAAAAAGGATTTATTCATTCATCTAATATAGTAATGGCAAACATTGTAAATATATTCGGAAGTAAAATACAAAAAAAATTCTATAATAAAATTAGAATGCTGGATAAATTAGATTTTGAATTACCAGAAACAGGATCTACATTAAAACCAAATAATTGGAATGATATTACAGCTTTAAGTATCGGTTATGGCTATTCAATATCCCCTACACTACTACAAACTATTTCTTCAATAAATGGAATAATAAATGATGGAATATATATAAATCCAACTATTATAAAAAGAAATAAAAACGATAAAATAAAATCATACCAAATAGTAACTCAATCCACATCACAAAAAATCAAAGATTTAATGAGAAAAGTCATAACAACAGGAACCGGACAATTTGCCAATATTAAAGATATAGAAATTGCAGGGAAAACAGGAACATCATATAAAATAATAAACAATAAGTATTCAAAGGATAAAACGACAACATTTTTTACATCATTTTTTCCTTATAATTCACCAAAATACACTATGATAATAATGCTAGATGAAGCAAATAATAATAATTGTATTTCTGCATCCTGTACAACAGTAATGGTTGCAACAGAAATAATAAAAGATTTAATTTCTTATTCTAATTTAAATTAAATAAAAATATTTTCTATTTTAAAAGATTAGTGATATAATACAAGGAAACATTCAAAGGAAATATAGATGTTATACGAATTAACCAGAAATTTAGACGGAATTTTCAATTTATTTAGATATATAACTTTCAGAACAGGTGGTGCTTTATTAACATCATTATTCATATATTTAATATTTGGTGAAAGATTCATAAACTTTGTAAAAACTAAATTTCAACAACCTATAAGGAAAGAAGGTCCAGAAACTCATTTAAAAAAACAAGGAACTCCTACTATGGGAGGTGTATTAATAATATTTTCAATTTTTATTTCATCACTTTTATGGACTAATTTATCCAGCAGCTATGTATGGCTAACCTTACTTACTATGTTATCATTCAGTATCATTGGTTTTATTGATGATTATATAAAAGTAATTAACAAAAATGGATACAGGGGATTAACAGCAAAATTAAGATTAATTTTGCAATTTATTATAAGTGGTCTAGTTGTATATACAATATATCTAATAATGCCTAATGAATTTAAAACAACAGTAACATTACCATTTATAAAAAATATACTAATAGACATGGGAATATTTTACTTCTTATTTACAACAGTAACTATCGTTGGAACAGCAAATTCTGTAAATTTAACAGACGGACTAGATGGTCTTGCAAGTATGTTACTCTCAACTTCATTTTTTGTATTTTTACTAGTTTCTTATATAGTAGGTAGAGCTGATTACTCATTATATCTATATCTACCATACATTCCAGGGACCGGAGAAATAACTGTACTAATAGGTTCAATAATAGGCGGTATTTTAGGATTTTTATGGTTCAACGCATCCCCTGCAAAAATATTTATGGGGGATGTTGGATCACTCGGTCTTGGTGCAGGTTTAGGAATAATAAGCGTAATCACAAAAAACGAATTATTATTATTAATATGCGGATCCATTTTTGTTATAGAAGCGTTATCAGTAATAATCCAACTTACATCATTAAAATATCGAAACAAAAAGGTATTTTTAATGGCTCCTATACATCATCATTTTGAACTAAAAGGATGGAGTGAACAAGCAGTAGTAATCAGATTTTGGATTATTTCCATAATACTTGCATTAATTACATTATCATCTTTAAAATTCAGATAATCGCATAATAAACATAAGAAGAAAATAAAATGATAAATCATTTATTAAATAAAACTGTTGCAATACTTGGACTTGGCAAAAGTGGTATGTCTGTAGCAAGAGAATTAAAAAAACGTGGTGTATATGTAATTGCATGGGACGACAACAAAATATTACAAGAAAAAGCTATTGAACAACAAATATATGTAAAAGATTTAAGAACTATTAACTTTACAGATGTAGAATTTCTAATAATCAGTCCAGGAATCCCACATACTTATCCAAAACCTCATGAAATAATAAGTATGGCAAAAGAAAAAAATGTAAAAATAATTTCTGACATCGAATTATTTATAAATACCTATACAAAGGCAAATTACATAGGAATAACTGGAACCAATGGAAAATCAACAACAACTGCATTAATTTATCATATATTAAAAGAAAATAATATTCCTTGTGAAATAGGTGGAAATTTTGGAATTCCAGTATTCGATTTAAAAGAACTAGATAACAATGGATACTATGTATTTGAAATGTCCAGTTATCAACTAGAAATAACTCCTTCATTAAATTTTGATATTTCAATACTTTTAAATATAACTCCAGACCATCTTTCAAGACATAATGGAATGGACGGATATATAAATGCAAAAAAAAGAATTTTTAACAGAATATCAAAAACAAAATATACAAACATAATAGCAACAGATGATACATACACAAAAAAAATCTTTAAAGAATTAGAAGAAAAATATAAAAACAAAAAAGATATAAAAAATATACCCGTATCTTTTTCAAAAAAATTAGATAACGGATATTATGCATCATCAAAAGGAAAATTAATTGATAATACCAAAAATAGACAAGAAGAAATACTAGATTTAAATATATTAACAAATTTAACTGGAAAACATAATTGGCAAAATATTTTAACATCTTTTGCTGCAACTAAAAATATCGGTTTAACTAATTCAAAAATAATAAATGCAATAAAAAGTTTTAAAGCACTAGAACACAGAATAGAACTAATTGGAGTATTGGGAAAAATTAAGTTTATCAACGATTCCAAAGCAACAAATGCGGAAGCTGTAAAATATGCCATAGATTCTATGGATGATATTTATTGGATAATAGGTGGCAGAGCAAAAGAAAACGGGATCGATATATTATTACCAGAATTATCAAAAGGTAAAATAAAAAGAATATTCACAATAGGTGAATGTGAAAAAGATTTTTATAATAAAACAAAAAAATTGATCCCATCTTATAAATGTCATAAATTAGAAAAGGCAACAATAAAAGCGTTTAAACTAGCACTGAAAGATTTAAAAAAAGGAAAGGTTACAAAACCAATAATATTATTATCCCCAGCAACAGCTTCTTTTGATCAATATAAATCATTCGAAGAACGAGGAACCCACTTCAAAACAATTTATAAAAATTTAACAGAAAAATACAAAAACAAATTTAATTAAACTAAATGCAAATAATAAAAACTATTAAAAACAATATATTTAATTGGTGGAACACCACAGATAAATATATTGTATATTACATAGGCATATTGGTTTTAGTTGGCATAATTTCAATATTATCAACCTCCTTTTATGTTGCAACCAGAGTAGGATTAGATGAAAATTTTTATGTAAAAAAAGCAATCTTATACATACCGTTTGGATTATTTTTAACATATTTAATATCAAACTTAAAAATAAGATGGGTAAAAATATTCAGCATTTCTGTCTTTATACCAATATTCATAACATTAATACTAACTTTGTTTAACAGCGAAACAAAAGGTGCCAAAAGATGGCTCAATATAATTGGAGGATATAAATTTCAACCATCAGAATTTTTAAAACCTATATTTGCAATAATAATTGCAATGATAATAGTAAAAATTCAAGGATATAATAAAACAAACAACATATTAAAATTACTAAAAATAAAACCTGCAAGAAATTATATAATTTTATTACTATCAATAATATTATCTATTATTCTAGTACTACTTCTACAACCAGATATAGGAATGACTTTAACCTTTCTAATAATAATAGGTGCAGAATTAATAACGGCAGGTATTCCATCAAAATATTTAATTTCTTTAGGAAGCTTCATATTAATATCATTAGGGATAATAATAACTTTTAAACCTCACGCAATAAATAGAATAAATTCATTCATAAAAGGTTCAGAACAACTTTCAAACAGTTTAAAAACTATATCTAATTCAAATATTTTATTTGGTGGTCACGATAATAATTTAAAAAGATTTATTTATGATGGTCATACTGATTTCATTTTTTCTGGAATAATAGAAGAATTAGGATTAATAATAGCGATAATAATACTTTTAATTTTTCTAGGATTATTAAACCGTATTTATAAACAAATTTACAAAAAAACGAACAAATTTATAATTTATTCATCAACAGGAATAACTGCATTTTTAACATTTCAAATACTTATAAATATTCTATCAACAATAGGAATAATACCAACAAAAGGAATGACATTACCTTTTATTTCTTATGGAGGATCATCATTCATATCATCTTGCATTGGAATAGGAATTATTTTATCATTAATAAGAGAAAAATATTAATAAACAGAAAGATAATTTATGAAAAATAATAAAAAAATCATAATTGCAGCTGGCGGTACAGGCGGACATTTATTTCCCGCATCATCTATAAAACAAGCACTGGAAAAATATGGTTATAAAATATTCTTAATAACAGATAAACGCGGTAAAAGATTCAGTTCCTCTTTTGAAAATATATACACAATAACAGGCCGGGGATTAAGTGGAGAAAACTTTCTTTATAGGCTCAAAAGTCTAAGTAAACTAGCAATAGGTTTTATACAAACTTTTTTTCATTTAATAAAAATAAATCCATCAGCAATAATAGGAATGGGCGGATATATATCCGTTCCAGTAATAATATGGGGAAAAATACTAAGAAAAAAAACTTTTATCCATAATGCAGATTCTATACTTGGGAATGCAAACATATTATTATCAAAATTCGTTGATTATACAATGATATCATACAAAGATACAAAAAAAATACCACCATCTGCAAAAATCGTATTTACAGGACAGCCATTAAGAGAAGGTATAAGAAATTTAAAAAATACAAACTATATCTCACCAGAAAAAACAGGAAAAATTAATATAGTTATTATGGGTGGTTCCCAAGGAGCAGAATTATTTAGCAATATAATCCCAAAAGCAATCGAAAAACTAGATAAAAATACAAAGGATAAAATTAACATATACCAACAAACAGTAGAATATGATATACAAAAAGTAAAAAATTCATATAAAAAACTAAATATAAATGCAGAAATCAAAGCATTCTTTACCGAGCCCGAACAATTGTTAAATATAGCAACTATTTTTATTGGAAGATCCGGAGCATCAACAGTCCTAGAAGTTGGTAGTCTAGGAAGACCAGCAATATTTATTCCAATTCTGCATAAAGATAGACAACAATATATAAACGCAAGCCAAATAACAAATAACGGTGGTGGATATATAATTGAAGAACCTAATTTCAATGAAAATACTTTATATAAAACATTAAATAAAATGCTAAGCAATATAAAAAACCTTGAAAAAATGGCACAAAATGCTAAAATTTTTGACATAAAAAATAATGCAAGTGAAAATATAGCAAATTTAATAAACAAAAGTCTTACATAAAATTCAAGAAAGTTTATATATGCAAAGTATAGATATAAATAATATTCCATTATCCAAAGTATTTCATTTTATTGGAATTGATGGTATAGGGATGAGTGCAATTGCAGGTGTATTATTAAACAAAGGCTTCAAAGTTCAAGGTTCAAACGATACAGAAGGAGACAATCTTGAAAATCTAAAACGAAATGGAGCGACTATTTTTATAGGTCACAACAAAGATAATATAAATAATGCTGATTATGTAATATATTCATCTGCAATTCCAGAAGATAATCCCGAATTGAAAGAAGCAAAAACAAGAAATATTCCTATAATTGAACGAGCAGTAATGCTTGCTAATTTACTACAAACAGGAATCTCTATCGCGGTTACAGGAACTCACGGGAAAACCACTACTACATCATTTATAGGCACTTTATTAGATATCGCAAAGTTATCTCCTACCATAATAAATGGAGGAATAATAAATAAGTATAATTCTCATTACAAAGTTGGAAATGGAAAATACATAGTTGCGGAAGCATGCGAAGCATTCGGAAATATATCTCACTATACCGCAGATATTGGAATAATAACCAATATAGATCCAGAACACCTAGAATATTACAAAACCTTCGATAATTTAAAAAAATATTTTAAAGAATTTATTAATAGGATCCCTACTTCAGGAACATTAATTGCATGCGCAGATAACAAAACAAGTTTAGAACTAGCAAACAATACAAAAAATAAAACTGTAATTACATACGGAATTGAAAATAATGCAATGATTACAGCAAAAAACATAAATTTTGATGAAACCGGTTCTTATTTTGATATATACAAAAACAATGAACTTTATATAAAAAACGCACATATTCCTTTACTGGGAAAACATAATATTTTAAATACTCTTGCAGCTGTATCAGTCGCAATTCATTTAAATATAAATAAAGATAATATAACCTCTGCATTAAATGAATTTTATGGAAATAAGCACAGATTTACAAAAGTTACAGAAGTAAACAACATAAAAATATATGATGATTATGCTCACCATCCAAACGAAATAAAAAGTACCTTAGAAATGGCAAGACTTGTTGCAAAAGAAAACAAGATTCTTTCTATTTTTCAACCACACAGATATTCTAGATTATCATTATTATTCAATGATTTTTTAAATTGTTTTAACGAAACAGATTATCTAGTAATTATGCCAGTATATGGTGCAGGGGAAAATAAAGATAATTATAAAGATTCAAACGACTTTTTTAATGAAATAAAATCTAAATTCCAAGATAAATTATTTATAATAAATAGCTTTAACGAAATAACTCCAATAATAAAAGAAAATTTAAAAACAAATGATTTGATAATATCTTTTGGTGCTGGCAGCATAAAACACTATATCTACGAATTACCCAAATTATTACAAGAAAAATAACTATAAATTATGATAAATTTCAAAACAGAAGGAAAATTAATAGAAAATTTTGATCTAAGTCAAATAACAAGATTTCGAACTGGGGGAAAAGCTGAATTATACTTTATTCCAACAAATGTAAACGATTTACAAAATTTAATATTATCTAATAATAAAAAATTACCAATACATATAATAGGAATGGGATCAAATTTATTAATACGAGACGGCGGTTTAGATGGAGTAACCATAAGGTTACAAAATAATTATTTTTCTAAGATAGAAAAAATAAACAATACAACAATAAAATGTGGTGCATTCACATTAAATTCAAATATCTCAAGATTCGCATACGAAAATAGCATTACAGGTTTCGAATTTTTATCAGGAATTCCTGGCTGTATTGCAGGTGGCATCCCAACAAATGCAGGCTGCTTTAATCAAGAGTTAAAAGATATAATTCAAAGTATAGATATAATAGATAAATATACAGCAGAAATTAAAACAATAGCTTCTAAAGAATGCAATTTTTCATACAGAAATTCTTCTTTACCAGAAAATTACATTATAACATCAGTGATATTAAAAGGTAAAATTGGAAACAAAGAAATAATAAAAGAAAAAATAGATACAATAAGAAAAACAAAAGATGCAAATCAACCATCATATGAAAAGACAGCAGGCTCTACCTTTAAAAACCCACCCTCAAACCCAGCTTGGAAATTAATAAAAGAAACAGACTGCCAAAATTTACGATTCGGTGATGCTGTGGTATCACCTATACATGCAAATTTTATAATTAATAATGGTAATGCAACATCAACCGACATTGAAAATCTTATAACAGAAATACAAAAAAGAGTTTTTGAAAAATTCAAAATAAATTTAATTTCTGAAATAAAAATTATTGGCAAAAAATCATCTATTTAAAAATTTAGTTATATCACTTAATTTTATTTCCTTAAAAACTATCAAAGACACAAAATAAATCATTCCTGAAAATAGTATCAACAATAATAAAATTAATAACTTCATTATCCAAAAGGAATAGGTCTTTATACTTTCTAAAATTAATAACGAAGAAAAATATAAACATACAGCCATAATTATACTAGAAATCGTAATATATAATAAAGATTTCCAAACTGACTTATAAATTGCTGCATATCCTCTAATATAAGAAAGAATATACAATAAAATACATACCATCCAATTAGACAAAGCAATGGATATAACTATTCCTAAATAACTGAACAACCTATAAAAAATAAAAGTAAAACATAAATTTATTAACATCGTAAAAAAAGCAATAATCATCGGTGATTTCGTATCACCCCTTGCATAAAACATATTGGATAATAATTTTGCATAAACAAGTGCTGGCAAGGATAAAGATAATATTTTAAGTATTGAAGAAGTAGCCACAGTATCAAAGTTTGTAAACACCCCTCTTTCAAAAAATATATTAACCAATAAATAACTTATCGCAATCATTGCAAGTGCAGATGGCATAACAAGCAAAGTAGAAAATTTAAAAGATTTATTAAATAATAAATTAGATTTTAAAATATTATTTTTTTGTATTTGAAAAGATAATTTAGGAAGCATCACAGTCGCAATGGCAACGCCAATAACCCCAACTGGCAGCTGTATAAGTCTATCTGCATAATAAAGCCAAGAAACAGCTCCATTCACAGACGATGCAAATAAACTACCTATCATAACATTAACATGATAAATACCAGCCCCTAATATTCCAGGAACAATCTTTTTAAAAAATAAAGAAATATTTTTGGATATAACAGGATTAAATGAAATAACTCCAAAACCATACTTTTTAGCAATAAAAAACAAAAACAATAACTGCAAAACACCAGAAGCTAAAACTCCATAAGATGCCGCATGCGCAAATGTAGGAAACACACTACCAAAAAATATAAGAGAAAAAATTATACATAAATTCAAAATAATCGGAGACAAAGCATACGGTTTAAAAACATTCAATGCATTCAAAATACTTCCAAAAAACGAAGTTATAGAAATAAAAAATAAAAATGGAAAAGTTATCCTAGAAAAAATAATTGCCAAATTATACTTATCTGACCCAAATTCAAATCCAGGTGCAAAAATATCCACAACAAATGGCATTAACAATTCTACAATCAATGTAAATATTAATAATATGTAAAATAAAATAGCAAACAAACTCTTACAAAACTCTTTTGCTTTAATTTTATTTTTACTTTTATCTTTCAATAAAATTCCAGAAAATATAGGAATAAATGATGAATTAAACGCCCCTTCTGCAAAAATACTCCTAAATAAATTAGGGATTTTAAATGCAACTAAAAAACTATCAGCAAGTTTTCCTGCTCCTAAATACTTTGCAACAAAAAAATCCCTAATTAATCCACTAATTCTACTTATGAATATAATAATACCAACAACAATACTATTTCGAAATACACCTCTATCTCGCATAAAAAAATACCTTTATTTATAAATGACATTAATATATTATATATTAACAGAAAAAATACAAAGAAAATACAAAGAAAATGAATAAAATATTTAAAATTTTAACCACAACCTTACCAATCTTTTTAATTTCTTGTTCTAACACAGAAAAACCAAATTATAACAATATGGATGACAAAGCTATATTCCACAAAGCAATAACAGAAATAAAAAAAGAAGAATATTTAAATGCATCAAATACCTTACAAAATATAGAATATAACTATCCTTATTCAGAATTGATGGCAAATTCTTGGTATATATCTGGATATTCCTATTACAAAGCAAAAAAATACTTTGATGCAGTAGAACAATTTGAAAAATTATTAAAATTTTATCCAACACATAAAGAAGCAGATTATGTAATGTATATGATAGCAATATGCTATTACGACCAAATATCTCCTATTAATAGAGATCAAAAAATCACATCTATTGCATTAAACAAAATGAAAAAATTGGTCGAAAAATTTCCTAATTCGAAATATGCAAACGATGTAAAACCAAAAATTTTAATTGCTTTAAATAACATTGCAGCAAAAGAAATGTTTACTGCGAAAACCTTAGCTGATAAAAAAAATATAATAGGCGCACTAAACAGATATCAAACCGTAATCAAAAAATACGATACCAGTCTATTTACACCAGAGGCAATATTCAGAACCATAGAAATTTACAATATGATGGATGAAAAACAAGATGCAGAAAATATGCTAAAACTATTGGAAACAAATTATCCCAAAACAAGGTGGTACAAATTGGGAAAAAATTTATTAAATAATAAGTAATTAATATAAATTCAAAGAAAATAATTTATTAAAATTTTCTGTTGTAATCCTTGATATTTCTTCATATGAAACATTTTTTAATTCTGCAAGTTTTTTTGCAGTTTCAAGTATATAAGCAGATTCGTTCTGCTTTCCCCTATATGGAACAGGAGCAAGAAACGGAGCATCTGTTTCAACCAATAAATTAGAAAAAGGAACCTGTTTAAATAAATCAGCTAAAGTAACCGCATTTTTAAATGTAATAATTCCAGATGCAGAAATACAAAAATTCAAAGCTAACATTGCATCCAACATTTTTTTATCACCAGTAAAACAATGAATTATTGCTTTAAATGGAGTTTTTTTATACTCATTTGATAAAATAT
Organism: uncultured Alphaproteobacteria bacterium; assembly: GCA_963544995.1. Lineage (GTDB taxonomy): Bacteria > Pseudomonadota > Alphaproteobacteria > Rs-D84 > CACZYB01 > CACZYB01. The sequence goes on from CAUUHH010000013.1 coordinate 17,360, forward strand.
CACACATATCATCATTAGAATCCCTATTATGTATAACAAGTGGTAATCCTGTTTCCTGCGAAACAAATATATGATTCAATAGATTCTCTATCTGAATATCTTTATTATAATTGTTCCTAGAATAATCAAGACCTGTTTCCCCTATCGCAATAATTTTTTTATAATTAATAAAATTAAATAAATCTTCTTTTGAAATAATTCCTTCATCCTCCGCTTCATGCGGATGGATTCCTATTGCACCATAAACAAATGGATACCTATCAATAATACTATATATTTTTTTAAACGATTCTCTATTGGTTCCAATAGTCATAAAATATTTAACACCAGAATTAACAGCTCTATTAATTATTTCATCACACTCATCCTCACTAAAATAATCTAAATGGCAATGACTATCTACAAGCATTTTTCAACCTTTCAAACACAGTAACTATTACAGCAAAATAATCTAAATTCAAAGGCTTCACCAAATAAAAATCATTCAATATTTCATCACGAAATTTAAATAAATTCTCAATATTAGAAATATTACTTGAAACTAATTCTATAACTTTATTACTATTTTCAGAAATAGATATAAACTCCTTAGAAACAGAAAATTTTATAAGATTCTCTACAAAATTAATAAAAACTTTTTTAAAAACATCAAACTTATTTTCATCTACACTAATTAAATCAGAAAGCTCAAAAAGATTAACATTCCTATTCGATAAAACATCTAAAACTACTTTATAAAATAATACAAAAATATCTATGCCAGAATTATTATAAAAATTAAGTATATTTCCTATACTTCCAGGACAAATGCTAGAAAGGATTTTTATTTCATCATCCAAGACATTAGGAATATATTTTTTTATTAAAATCTGTAAATTATCATCAGAAATAGGATTAAATTTTAAAATTCTACACCTAGATTTAATTGTATCTAAAACATTATTTTGATTATGACAAACAAGTAATAATAAAGATTTTTTTGGCGGTTCTTCCAATAATTTCAACAAAGCATTACTGCTATTAATATTCATATCATCTACTGCATCTATAATTGCTACTCTATAACCACCCTCCATAGAAGTTTTAGAAAAAAATTCTTTCAGTTTTCTTATTTGTTCTACGCTTATCTCCGATTTTAATTTAGACGGATTCGTTTCCAAAGCTTCTCTCTTTATCAACACAAAATCTGCAATACCACCAACAGCAAGCTTTTCAAAAACTGGATGATTAATAGGCAGCTTTAATTTAGAACTATCCAATTTATCAAGTTGATTATCAAAATTATTTGAAACAGAATTTACAGAAGATTCTACAGATTCGCTAACTTCACTATCATCTACATCATCAAATTCAAATAAACTATCACTATCATCTTCAATATTATCAAAATCAAGAGATGTCTCCATAATACCAGAATTTAGATCAAGGATACCAGGTACATTATTTTTTTTTAATGAAAATAAATACTTAACCACTCTATACGCAAAGGTTGCTTTCCCTATCCCTTTTTCCCCAACTAACAACCAAGAATTATGAAGTTGTCCAGCTTCTAACGAATTCAAAAATTCATTTTCCACATCCAAATGCCCTATCAAAAATGGATTATTCAAAGGCAAAAATCTATCTAACTCTAAATTATCAGACATCAATATCTACAAACCTAATTTATCATTTATAATACTTAATATTCTATCTGTAACCTCTGGAATAACACCAACAGAATTCATTAAAACACATCTACTTGGATACAATTCAGCTATTTTTCTAAAACCTTCTACCCCTTTCATAAGCCAATCATTACCCATATTTTCATACCTATTCATTTCAGTTAAAACTCCATGGGGTTTTCCCTTATCAACATCAAAAATAATTGTTAAATCAGGATAAAAATCACCAACTGCAAGATTATATAGCTCTTTCATTTTCGAAATACCAAGGCCATGTGCAAAACCTTGATACGCAAATGTTGTATCAACATACCTATCACTAATAATTATTTTTCCAGCCTCCAATGCTGGTTTTATAACTTTACTAACATGATTTTTTCTAATTGCAGTAAATAATAAAGCCTCAGTCATAGGATCCATTTTATCAACATCACCTTTCAACAACACTTCTCTAATTTTTTCACCAAGCGGAGTTCCACCAGGTTCACGCGTAACAACGACATCATAACCTTTCTCACGAAGTCTATTTGCAACTAAATTCAATTGAGTACTTTTTCCAACCCCCTCACCGCCTTCAAACGTTATAAAATAACCACTCATAAACACTCCTTAAATACTAAATTACTTACCAATTAAATCTAAAAACAACTGTCTAATATTCTTAAATATTTTTCCAAATATACTAGTTTTCTTAACCTCATCTAAACTAACAAGATCATATTCCGAAATTTTAATTCCATTTTCATAAAAAGTCAGTTTTCCCAAAACATCACCTTTTTTTATTGGAACTAAAACAGGTGACTTATAACTAATTAACATTTCTATATTTGGATTTTCATCCTTTTTAACAGTAAGAAGTACTGGTAATTTACTTCCGACATTAACAAAATTCTTATTTCCAAACCAAACTGGAATTTCCGCTATTTTATCAAATGCATTAAAATAAACTAAATTCTTAAATTCTTTAAATCCCCATTCCATCATCTTTTTCACATCAATAAATCTAACATAACTTGGGTTATAACCGCCCTTAATTCCATTAACAACAGCTATCATCCTTCTTTTACCAGAAACTGCTGACGCAGCAAGCCCATATCCACCTTGAGTTGTATGTCCAGTCTTAAGACCATCACTAGATGGCATAATCCACAATAATTTATTCCTATTATCCTTATTTCCAGTTAAATGAGGTTTATACAAAAATTCTTTTTCTTTAAAATAATGATAATATTCTGGGAAATCCTGAATAAGCTTTCTCGATAACTTTGCAATATCACTAACTGACATTAAATGTAATTTACTATACCAACCAGACGCATTTGTAATATTAGTATTATTTAACCCTAATCTTTTTGCCAAATTATTAAGTTCTCCTGCAAATTTATCTTCATTACCACTAATATTTTCTGCCACAACAACTGTTGCATCATTTCCACTATTAACAATAATTCCTCTTACTAAATCTTCAACTTTTACCTTTTCTCCATACTCCAAAAACATGGTTGATCCAGAATTCGCATTCATAGATTTCGCCTTCCGCCATGCTTCTTTTCCAACAACAAATTCCGTATTTAAGTCATATTTGGAACTTTGTAATTTTTCAAATAACATATATAAGGTCAAAAGCTTACTCATAGATGAGGGTGGAACAGGGTCATCAGCCTGTTTTTCATACAAAATTTTTCCACTATCATAATCCATT